>CAYGRM010000465.1:0-4748 GCA_964352225.1 uncultured Saprospiraceae bacterium
AAACGAGACTCTGCGTCTCTCCGTCTCTGCGTTCAATTCATTTAAACTGTGGGAGTAAAAAACTAAAAATCTTTTACTTAATTTTTATTAAAAATTATTGACTTTACGTCTTATTCCTTTAATCATTTGAGGGACGTTGAAGTTTATTAGATAGCCTAGTCTTTTGTTCGCTAATTTTATATAAGTAACAACTTGGACTTCATGAATATTACGAATTTCTTCGACGCATTTTAATTCAACAATGATTTCACCTTCAACTAAAATATCAACTATATAATTTTTACTCAATTTTTTCCCTTTGTAAAAAATAGGGATAGGAACTTGTTGTTCTACTTTTAACCCCATTAACATAAGTTCTTCGATGAGGCATTCTTCGTAAACAGATTCTAATAATCCTGGGCCCATTTCCTTGTGGACTTCTATGGCAGCTCCAATAATCATAGAGCCGAATTCATTTAGTATTTCTCGAGTCATTTTCTAGTATGTTTAATTATAGATAAAATTATTCACGAAGTAAAAAATTGAAAAAGGTAATATGAATTTTTTCTCCCATCGTTTGAATGAATTGAACGCGGAGACGGGAGGCGCAGAGTTTTAATTTTTTTCTTTGAAAAAAAATCACACTAAGTATTTACGAAGGAGACTCTGCGTCTCCGCGTTCAATTCAAATAAATGAAATCGTCAAAAAATAAATATTATGCTTCTTCAATCCCTAACGCCAAATCAGTCACCTGATAAATCCTCACCTCATCATTCCACAAACTAGCATCCGCAATAATTCTCATCCGCCCATCTTCCATCTCCATAGATTTAAAATGAACCTCCAATTGCATCTCTCTAACATGCGTCAAAATCTGTCCTCGATATTTCCAAACAGTCTCATGATTCGCCAATTGAACAAATTTTGGATTTGAAAAATCTTTACCCAAATCTTGTTGCAAAGCAAAAACTTGCATCGCCTGTAAAATCGCCTCCACCCCTAATGAACCAGGCATCACAGGATCTTGATAGAAGTGACAAGTGTAAAACCATTCATAAGGCATTACAAATTTTGTCGCATGAACATAACCTTTGCCATGTTCGCCACCATCTTTTGCAATGATTAAATTGTCAATTAAATTTAATTGATTTCCCGCTAATCGGTAATGTGGTTTGTCAGCAGGAGCTTTGTACAATTTCATTTTTCCAAACAAAGAATCCAACTTAATTTGCATGTAATCAGATTTCTGTAAATTGTTAGCAATGTACCAAGCATCCACATTTTTACCACCGTCCAATCCAACTTGAGTAGCCAAAGCTTCCCCTGGGAAAAATCCAAATGAAGATTTTCCTTTATAAAAAACATGTCCATCAATCGAACATTCAAAAGTATAATTTTGTAAAATCGTACCACCCAAGGCAACTGACGAAGTCAAGACTGCATGATTTGTAATCGTCTTTCCTCTAAAATCTGTTCCTGTCGGTAAGTCAAACATTTCTCCATTTCCATCTAAATTTCGGAAGTATAAATTCTTATCAGAAAACTGTAAAGTACTTCCTAAGTATGCTCCTAACAATCCACATGGTTGCAATGCAATCTCCATCAAAATAGAATAAGGCATCGTCGTTGCAGAATTCTGTTCATAGTACCAAGCGTTAACTGGTACATCATATTCTGCATGAATTTTTGAAGGTTTAGAAAAATCTCCACGCTTACCATCCACACTTATGATTCTTGAAATTACTTGCAAATCAGTATTTGGTTGACGCGAAACTTTTCGTCCATCATAAACTGAGAAATCCTCTCCAAAGCATTTCGACAAATCATCCAAGGCAAAAGTCGTGATGTCTAATTCATTCATCAATGCACCTTCTGATCTAGGTGATACATTGGTTCCGTAAAAAGATGGTTCTTTATCAGAAGCTACTTCCAAATATCTAGGATTATCTTTTTCTCTTAATTGCAATCCTAAATTTTCAAAATGAACAGTCACGACACCATCTGAAATAATTTCCAAATCACCTATTACATATGGATTAGGAATCAATCCAATTTCTTTTATTTCTAATTTGTAGATCAACTTCGTATCCTTTCCTGGAACCACTTGTTTTCGGCAACGAACTTTTTGAGGTAGATCAAAAACTGGTTGGTATCGAGCATCTTTTGTCAATCGTTGAAGTCCCAACATCAACATAAAGAATCGTAATAAATTTCCACCACCTTCTGCTTGCAATGAACCTGCGAGTACTTCATCATCTCGGAAGTGACAAGGGAAATACCAATCATCAGGATGTAAATCTTTTTCCGCAACGATGTATCCCAACCCATAAGCTCCGCCCGTCAAATCAACAGAAGTAATTCTATCAATCATCAAGATTTTCTCAGGAGGTAAGCACAAAGAAGGATTTCGTCCATTCGCGTAATATGAAATATCGTCAAAACATTTTTCCATATCACCATTAATCAAGTGATGTAAATCTTCTTTGGAAAAACTTGTTTTGGTGGTATTTAAAAGAGGTGTGAAGAATCGTTTTTTGGCCGTTCGTTTTACCTCTAATTCTGCTTCGGTATAAACTACCCCATTTCCTTCTTCTAATTGTTTATCTCCAAAATATCCAGCGCAACCGCCGTCCATTTTTAAAACTAATCTATCTTCTACATAGCATCGATAGCTAAAAAAGAATAATAAATTATCACCATTTTTTACAAAGGAATTGATCGAAATATCATAACGTAGCGTCTGTCCCTCAAAAGGTAAATCATCTACAAAAGTCAGCGTACAATCCAATAATCGATAAACTAAATTTCCTTTATTGGTGAAATCAATTCCTAAGTATGAAATCAATAATAAATCACATTGTCCCGATTCTACTGAAACTGCCCAAGGGATTTGGCGGTCAGTTGTAAACCATGCGTTGTAAGGAATGTCATATTCAGTTTGCATGGTGGATGGTTCGAATTTTCCTCTTTCACCTTTCAGTCCAGTTACTCGACTTACCAATAAATATGGGTCCATCGGTAACATGGTTCGACGACTATAGGTATCAATGATTGCATATTCTGGTCCGAAAACATTCGCAATTTTTCCAGTTGCAAACTCTTCTAAATCTTCTTGGGAAAAAATGATTTCTTTCCCTTCCAATTGTTCACCAGATTCAAAATCTTGAAGACGTAAACCGTTTTCTCCAATACCCTTGAAACCCCCGACCCCTAAAGGGGAGTTTACGGCAGTTGAATTGGCAGAAATTGTAGTAGATTTTGAGGTATTTTTTATTGTTAAATTATCCATTTTGTTATTTTGTAAATGTATTGTTTTATCAATGAAATCAATGCTTTTGTCTTTTGGAGGTAAATCACCTCCTCCGCCTGCGAATGCAAGTTCTTTTTTAGGATTACTCACTTTTTGTTTTGCACTCACTAACTCCCCTTTCCCTACGGACACGTTCTGTGTAGGGGTTGGGGGTTTTCTCTTTATATTTTTAAAATTTCCTTTTGCCTTTTCTTTTTCAAATAAATCAAAAATTCTTGCTCCACCTACCTCTATTTTTTTCATAAAACTACGTGGCGCTTTTCCTTCTTTTGGTTCGATGTATAAGGCAGTTAAATCTGCTTCAACTCCATTGCTGACTAGTTGAGCTAAGACCTCCAATATAGCTTGTGCATCTGATTTTCCTTTTTGATTGATGCTGACGGCTAGATGTTCTTTTCCTTTTAAGATATTATTGATCCACCCGGTGCAAGTTGCATTGGCTCCTAACTCAATAAATATCTTTGCGTCTTTTTCTAACAAAGTATTTACGGTTTTTGGAAAGTCAACTTTTTCGCAACAAACTGCTGTAGAATTCTCTGCAATTAACTGGCTGTCGAAAGGAATTTTTTCTTGAGTGATACTCGAATGGAAATCAATGTCTAGATTTTTATTCAAATCGAAGTGATGCATTTTTAATAAACCTTCTCTTTCGTTTTCGCAGAAGTCATGATGAATCACATTTTGGAAAGGAATCGTTACCGTCTGACATTGTAACTCTTCAGCAATTGCCAAACAAGCAATTTTATCTCCCGAAATCACCACTTCATTTTCAGTATTCACAAAGGTCAAATAGACTTTGTCTTTTCCTTGAATTAACTGTTCTACTTTTTCTCTTGGAGCGAGCAAAACTAAACTTATCCATCGCTCTTTTGCTTCATCAGTAGAGATGCCCCAATGTTCAGCCAGCAATTCTAAATTACCTGCAAACCGATTTTTGAAAATAGGAGAGTCCTGAAATTCTCTCGCTTCATTGCTACTCCAAACTCCTAAAGCATACCACATACTACTGCATTCACCCATGCTGTAACCAAAAGCCATTTCAGGTTTGATGCCAAATACTTCTTGCAAAATATGAGTATAAGCTGCTGAGTAAAAAACACCCGTTGACATCATTGCAATTGCATTGTTATAAATGTTTGGATCTTCATCCGCTGCGTTAATTTTTTTAGGAAAAAGGTAATCCGACCAGATGTATTCATCTAGATTCGGCAGCATGTTTTCGAAGTGAGGATACAACTGCGGGAACAATTGGAAAAGATCTTTTCCTAAACCTGTGTAAGCAGTCGAAGAACCTGGATAGACAAATGCTACCTTTCCTTTTTTGCCCAATGGATTTGGAGAAAAGTAACTTCCACGAGGTGTTTTTAAAATTTGATTTTTTTCAAATGCTCGTGAAATATTTTTTTGGAAAAAATTAATTTCCTGTTGTAAATCCTTTTTGCTTTTTGCAATTAAAAC
>CAYGRM010000466.1:0-4747 GCA_964352225.1 uncultured Saprospiraceae bacterium
ATCGTAAAGTGTTATTCATAATAAAAAATTATTAAGTTTGAATCGGGATGAAATCACATTCCGAATTTAAAGAAAAAACAATTCAAATATGAAAAACCTTACTTTTTTAACCTTTATTCTATTCTCTCTTTTTCTTTTTTCTTGCGAAGAGAAACAATTGACGGATGATGAAAAATTAGACCAACTTGCTAATGAAATTGCTCACAAATATATCATTACCGATGGTCACGTGGATTTACCTTATCGGTTGGATGTCCGAAATTTTAAATTAACTAAAGAATTTATTGGGATTCCTATTGAGACAGATAAAGGAGATTTCGACTTTGTTCGAGCAAAAAAAGGAGGGTTGGATGCCCCATTTATGTCGATTTATATTCCTGCTAGTTTCCAAGAAACAGGAGGTGCTAAAATGTTTGCCGATTCATTAATTGATATGGTTCAAAATATTATCGAGGCCCATCCTGATAAATTTACCAAAGGAAATACTCCCGCTGATTGTGAAAAAGCATTTGCTGATGGGAAAATCGCCCTTCCTATGGGAATGGAAAATGGAGCTCCGATCATGGATGATTTAGCGAACGTCCAACATTTTTATGATCGAGGCGTGCGGTACATTACCTTGACTCATTCTAAAGTCAACCAAATTTGTGATTCATCTTATGATACGATTCGAACCTGGAATGGTCTGAGTCCGTTTGGCATTGAAGTAGTGGAGGAAATGAATAAAGTTGGGATTATGGTGGATATTTCGCACGTTAGTGATAGTACTTTTTATCAAGTGATGAAATTGGCAAAGGCGCCTTGTATTGCTTCGCATTCAAGTTGTAGAAAATTTGTTCCTGGTTTTGAAAGGAATATGGATGATGATATGATCAAATTATTAGGTGAAAAAAATGGGGTGATTTGTATCAATTTTGGTTCAACTTTCCTTGATGGAAAATTACGACAAAAACAAGATGAGGATCGTGAAAAACTTTCTGCTATTTTGACTGAAAAAGGATTAGAGGCGAGTGATTCTCTAGCTAAACCAATAATTGAACAATTTCAAAAAGATAATCCAAGACTATTTTCGGATGTAGAAATGGTCGCGAATCATATTGATCACGTGGTAAAAATAGCAGGTATTGATCATGTTGGATTAGGTTCTGACTTTGATGGAGTGGGGGATAGTTTGCCTGTAGGCTTGAAGGATGTTTCTCAATTTCCTAATCTTATAAAAGTATTGTTACAACGAGGTTATTCCGAAGAGGATATTTCAAAAATCTGTTACAAAAATGTTTTCCGAGTTTGGAACGAAGTAGAGAAGGTAGCGGCAAGTATGTAATGGTATAAAACTCGGATGATCTAGACTGAGCAAATTGCACTAATTGTACTCTTTTTTTGAGTAAAAAAATTTGTGTTAATCTGCTCAATCTGCGTCATCCGAGTTCTATCAATTATCCTTTAGAAAAAAGCATTAAATCTTCATCATCAAAGGGAACCATCTTTTCGAAAGCCATTCCAATTTTTTCCAAAAGTCTTTGAGAGTCTTTGTTTTCTAAAGTTGTAATTCCCACTATTCGGTTTATTTTAATATCGTCTATCGCCATTTTTAAAGTAGCGCTGGCAGCTTCGTAAGCATAACCTTTTTTTCCATATTCGTCTAGTATGGCGAAACCAATATCAACATCTTCCAATTGAGGTCGTTTGATTAATCCACAAGTTCCAATTGGAGCTCCATCCTCTTTTCTCTCCATGATAAACATCGCAATATTATTTTTTCCGTAGTCAGGTAATAATTTATTGATGATATATTTTTTTGCATCATCAATAGTTCGAACCCCTCGATCACCAATATAATCTAACCAACCTTTCGAATTAAGTAATTTCAACATAAATTCAGCATCATCAAGATTGGCTTCTCGCAAAATAAGTCGTTTGGTGGTGATTATTTTTTTCATAAATAATGGAATTTGTAAAAACGATGTTTAAAGTTAAATAGGAAGTTTTAAATTCTACTTACTTTTGCTTTTTTATTCAACAACAAAATATTTAAGATGAAATTTACTAATCAAATTAACTCGTTTTCTAAAATTTGCTTGATTTCAATATTGGCAGTTTTTATTTTTGGATGTTCTCCAAAAACTAATTCTTCGGGAGGATTAGCTAATCAAAGTTTGAAAAATAAATATAAAGACCAAATGGACGAAGGCTCCACTTATGTTTATTCTGACTACTATACTATGTTGGAAAAAACGAAAAATGGACTATTCGTACATAAACAATTCTTTCCTGACACCAAACAAATAACTCATTATTATACTTTTGATGATCAAAAAATGACCAAGCGAAATGGTTATGCTAAAGAGTGGTGGGACAATGGCGATATGCGATTTGAAGGAAATTACAAAGCAGATTTTCCATCGGGCGAATGGAAAAAATATGATAAAAACGAGAGTAGCTCCATTGTATCAAAAGGACAATATGTGGACGGAGAAAAAAATGGGATATGGGTCACTCACAATGAAAAAAATATTTTGGTAGCTGAAACGTCTTACCAAAAAGGAAAGCTACATGGTGCATACAAAAAATTTAGTAATGAAGGAAAATTGCTCGAAAAAGGTATTTATGAAAATGATCAACGAACTCATCAAGAAGTCCTAGATAGTGAATCTGAACTTGCATTTAGTGATGAAACAAAAATGGTAGAACTCATGCCTATGTTTAAAGGTTGCGAGGATATTTCGGATAAAGAAAAAATGAAAGAATGTTCAGATAATAAGATGTTGATATTTATTTATAGTAATATTAAGTATCCAGGAGTAGCAAGAGAATACGGGGTAGAAGGGAGAGCGATGGCAAACTTTACGGTAGATAAAAATGGAAAGATTAAAGATTTAGAGATCAAAAGAGGAATTTGTAAAGAGATTAAAGCTGAAGTAAAACGAGTTATTGATATGATGCCTGATTGGCATGCGGGCGTTCAGAAAGGAAAACCAGTCAATGTTAGATTTACACTTCCTGTTTCATTTAAATTACAAAAATAAAAAAATGCCCGTCTTAAGAGACGGGCATTTTCGTTTAGTGATTATGTCCTTCATGACTATCATGGTCATGTCCTTCGTGAGAGTCAGCATCAGTTTTACCTGCATTTTCATTGACTACATAATCCATTTTACATACAGGACAAGTACCTGCTTGGTCGCTTCCACTTCCTTCACAATGCATAGGGCAAATGTAAGCTGAAGTATATTCTTTACCTTGCTCAGCTGCTTGATCTGTTTTAGTAGCATCTCCTTTTGTTGCTCCATCGCCACAGGCAAAAACTAAAGTTGCCATCGCGAATAAAAATAATGGAAGAATTAATTTCAAATTTTTCATAATTGTTAATGTTTTAAAAGTTTATTTTAATTATTTAAATTTCCAAAATGCGGTGTGGATGGTTGATTTTTTTCCATTAGCAACTGTCCAAGCAAAGATCAATTTGTCTTCTGTTTTTTCTATTTGAGGAAAGCCACTTCGTCTGGAAGTGCTGGATTTAGAGAGTGTTATGGTTTTTGGTTTTTCTTTGTTTGAAAAAACTTGTGCCAATTTTATTTCAGCCTTTTCTCCAATTTTTTCCAACCAACTGACTATTGCAAAATCCTCAAATAACTCAATTCCTACTCGTCCCAATGGATTCCCTTCATCGATTCTAATTGGCTTTTCAAAACTTGTAAAATCATTGTTGTAAAAAGAGACATTTACTTTCGGTTTTTCATCAGGACTCGTAAACCATGCAATGGCAATATAATTTTTATGACTCGCGAGCGCTGGGCCGTTGACTGGGCAACCTGCGATTTTCCAATTATCAGTATGAACTATGGAAGGGCTATACCAATTTCCATTAGTTTTCTGGACAAAAGAAATATCTCGAATTTCGTCAACAGAACGATCTCGATAAGCTATTAAAGTTTTGCTTGGAGTGATGACAGCGGTAGTTTGGCAGCAATCACAAATTCGATGATCTAGTTCTTTTTCCTCCGATAAGTTTCCCTCAATGTCAAAAGTTGTGGTTCGTAAAGTCATTGCACCACCTCCATGTCCATGGTCATCAGGTAGAGTTTCTTTGTCTTCTATTTTTGTAAATCGACCATCAAGCCAAGTGGCAAATATTTTTCCATTGTCATGAGGCAGCATGGTGACGAAACCATGTTCAGCTGCAACACCATCTGTGTGAAGGATAAATGATTTGCCCCAGGTTTTTCCTCCATCTTTAGATTGAGCAATATGGATATCATAATCATAAGTTCCTGCTGCTCGTTTCTGCAACCAATGAGCAGCCAAATGCTGTTCATTATTTTTGTACACAACTAATGATGGAAAATCCGCCCAATTGACAAACCAATCAGATCCTCTAGCGATTTCAATTGGCTCAGCCCATGCGTCATTTTCCATTTTAGAAAACATCAAAGCGTCAGTTGTATCATTTAGATATTCAACCCAACTCAAATAAACATCTCCTTTTGCAGAAACAAAAAGATTGGGCTCTCCACCTTCACCAACTGGACTTTTTAATTCACTCAATTGGAAGTTGTCTAAGTTCACAGAATTTTTTGAGTCATGTGACTTTTGCTCACAACCGAAATGAAGTAGCGTTAATATTATAAAAAAAAAGAAAATGTATTTCTTCATTAATTTTTTTTTGCTAAAGTTAGTTGGAAGAAGGCGCATCTGTCACCAAACCACATTTTATCATTTTATCTCCAAAATATGGATTTTGAACTTC
>CAYGRM010000467.1:0-4692 GCA_964352225.1 uncultured Saprospiraceae bacterium
AATTCGTCCCTCACGAAATATTTATCAAGGAAATTAAATCTTTCCAACAATTCATTCAAGGAGGAAACTCTTTGAAAAACTGTACGCTACAAGATTTAGATTTTAGAGATTTAAGCATTAATTGGAAAACGTTTAAATTGAATAATACTACCTTTTTAGGATGCCTTTTAAAAGAAGAAGACAAAACATACTTGGAAAAAAAAGGTGCGATCATTTTTCCATGTCCACCAAAACTTCCCTATTTCCCTTTCCGAAAATCTTTGTACAAGTGGGAAGAATTGATGGAAGGTTTTTCCTCAAAAAAAGATAATAGTCTAGACTATCACATCTATCGCCATTTTTCCAAATCCAAATTTAATCCAAGTATCAATGAAGCCTTATGGCAACGTATTCATGATCATGCCATGGACGATGCTTTACGTGATTTGATTGTACCCGATAATCATGGAATGACTGAAAAAAAGTGCGTTGGATTCATGGGTGGACACGGTACTTTGAGAACGGATGAATTTTATACCAAAACAGCATTGACCGCAAAACTATTAGCGGAAGCCGGGTATTTTGTAGTTTCGGGTGGAGGTCCAGGAATTATGGAGGCGACAAATTTAGGAGCTTATTTTGCCAAAAAATCTATTAAAAAATTATTGGATGCTATTTCAATTTTGCAAAAAGCACCATCCTTTAAGGATAGAGACTTTCATACCCAATCCTTGAAAGTTTTGGAAAAATATCCCAAAGGTGGGAAAAGTTTAGCCATTCCCACTTGGTTCTACGGACATGAACCAAGCAATTTATTTGCTTCGCATATTGCCAAATATTTCTCTAATAGTATTCGAGAAGATACTTTATTGGCCATCAGTTTGTACGGAATTATTTACTCTCCAGGAAGTGCAGGAACGACGCAAGAAATTTTTATGGACGCTACCCAAAATCATTATGGAACATTTAATTATTATAGCCCAATGATTTTCTTAGGAAAAAAAAGATACGAAATTGATACGATGATTTATCCACTTTTAAAGCAATTATCTTTTGGGAAAAAATATCACGATTTGTTATATTTATCAGACGAACCAAAAGATATTTTAGCATTTTTGAAAAATCATCCTCCAGTTAAAATATAATATTTCAGTTACTGAATAACGATTTTTTTCAAAATTACACCTTCATCACTTTTTATTTTTAAAAAATAAAAACCACTTAAAAATTGTTGATAATCAACGGTTTGGATTACATTAGCCTTTTCTTTTTTTATAAAAAACTGGTCGAGCACCCTACCATTTATATCCATCAATTCTACTTCAAAATCTTGAGCTCTTCCATTTTCTATCTTCAAATAAAAAAGACCATTATTAGGATTTGGAAAAATAGTCCAATCAAAATCGTCTGCTAAATTTTCAAGATTGGAAACAATGACTACGACTTCTTGAGAAATTGTAACAATACTATTACAAGTCTCTGAAATTACTGTCAAACTAATATTATAAGTACCATTTTCAGAAAATGTATGAACTGGATTTTCCTCATTGGAAGTCATACCATCGCCAAAATTCCAAATATAGCTTGTCCCATTTTGAGATAAATTTTGGAAAGCCAAAACGCCATCCACCGCTGCAAAATCAAAGGCAGCCGTTGGCTCATCCACTACTACAATTTCTTTGATAATAAAATCAGTTCCATAAGCATTTGTCACTTCTAAAGAAATAGCTTGAACGCCCATATTTGAAAAAACAATATCATGGGGACCTTCCTCATTGGAAGAAATATAAGGCATTGCATTTGTTCCGAAATCCCACAAGTAAGTTGAAGCGCTATTTGTAACTGTATTGTTATAAAAAGTAATGGTATCATTAATACAGGCTGTCAACTTGGAAGAACTAAAGTCTGCAATCGGAGGTGCCGTTGAATTAAAAACATTAATATTATCTAAATATAAATTGTTCCCGAAGGCATTAACATTGATAAATTTAAGTGTAATCACTTGATCAGAAAAATCGGCTAAACTAATCATCTCATTTTTCCAATCAGTCGCATTAGTGGGTTCCCAATTCGAAGTATTAGCCGTAGGAAGTGATGCTAAATCCAAACCTGAAGCACCATATATTGTTTCTACATATTCGTTTCCACAATCTGTGTAAACATCTACTCTCATCGAATCAGCGTTAAACTGCGAATATGGAACATAAGCCAAATCAAAACTCAACCCTGGAATTGGAATATCTGACAAGTCTAAAGTCATGGTGATTAATTCATCTTCTGCTCCTCCTCCATTGTAATTAAAGTTATCTAACCATGCGGCAGTCGTCATATTTCCGTCACTCCCGACCACCTCTTTTCTACTCCAAGTAATTTCATTATCCATATTATCTACTCCCCAATTTACAGGTGGAAAAACGCCCAATTCAAAAGTCTCTAAAACATCTAAAGTCGTTGGAGATGATATTATCACTTCAAAATCAACCGAAAGGGAATCATTATATTTAGCAGGATCAGTAAAATCATTTACCCACAGTTTTAATGTATAATTACCTGATGATGAGATAATTAGAGGGGTATTGAAATTATAAGAAAAAACAAAAGTACTTCCTAAACTCCCTGAATATAATTCAGTCACCACCGGTTCATCATTCAATTGATAAGACATTTCAAAATCAGACAAAGTAGTAACTCCTGCATTTTCTATTTTAAAAATAACGGTTTCAACTAAGTCATCACAAAGGGTAACCACACCTTCCGTTGGTGCGATAATTTCTTTCGCCACCAAATCTGATTCTGTTGGACAATTTAAAATATCCTCATTATGTAAAATCGCCATTGTTCTACGACCTACCATTTCATCATCCCCCAAAGCTCGAATAGCAAACCAATTATCAGCAGTAGGATTAGAGATAGGAGCATCAAAAAACAACTCTTCAGTTGTTCCAATTGACTCCATATATTTTTCACCTAACATAAAAATCTCATAGGAATTAGCTGAGGGAACCTCTTCCCAAATTAATCGAATAGAATTATAACAAACTTGATCTACTGCTAAATTGATAGGAACCTCACAAATAGAAAAGTTTGCATCACTCAAATCAGCGTTTCCATTATTGCTAACTCGAACCCTCATTTTGCCAGTAGCAAGATTTGGAATCGTCCAATCATAACTTCGAATATTACCATTAACCATAGCTATAACATTCCAAGTATTACCTTCATCTGTAGAATATTCCAAGATATAATCATTCAATTGATCGTAAGCTTCCCAATGAATTTTTACTACCTCATCGGGAACTAATCCTTCTCCACCATTTGGGTAAATCAAAGTAACTTCATCGGTAATTATTTCATATGAAATATAATATTTCACACTTCCAAAAGGTATTTCGAATCCCTCAATATTAAAATTATAAACACCAGCAATAGGATTATTAATCACCACCTGCTCCATATTATTCAGATGATCTTCACCTTGAGTGGCAGGTAGATTTAAAGTGATTGGATTAGGCGATTCATCTAAAACCCAAGGCAAATGAGTATCACCATTAGGAGTTTCAATACTTAAATCCAAATCATTAACTAAAGCCTTTGCTACATTTGGAACTCCTTCGGGATCTGCCCAATACAACATCACTTTTAGTTGTCGAACATCATTTGTAAGAGTAATGTTATGAATATTATTTTCCCCTTGCCCTATTTCAGCATCTAAATATCTTTGCTCTTCCAAACATCTAACTGCTCGATGTGCATTGACAATTCCCCAACCAGTACGAAAATCTGGCCCTTCATTTTCAATATCAGTCGCAGTATTTAGCATAATAGATTTGATCAAAGCAGACGTTGGAACTTCGCTATATAGCTCTTCATGCGCTTGATATAATTGAGCCATCACGCCCATCACAGCTGGTGCAGCGAAGGATGTTCCATTGGTCGAAACATATTGATTATTGGCGGTGGTTGTGGTCATTACACCATTGGCGCAAAGATCAGGTTTGATTCTACCATCAGTCGCTGGGCCATGACTACTATTATTTTCGAGCGTTCCATCTGGTTGGACATTGCCAATGGAAAAAACGTTTTTTCCAATCTTATGACCACCAGTAATATTTCCCCAATCTGCGCCAGCTCCATAATTACAATCAGACTCTCCAGCATTCCCAGCTGAAAAAATATGCATCAAAGTTGGGTTTTCAAAAACTTGGAAATCAACGGTTGAAGCATTATCGTTGTAACCAATGTTGCATCCATCCGAGTAGGACGAATTGGTTAACAAGACATTTTCATTAAGATGCAAATCAATGATTCCATCTAAAAAATCGGATTGATAATTTCTCACATAAATTTCAGCACCTTTTGCGGCTCCTCTTTGAGTTGGATCTAAATTACCTGCTGCTCCGACCATTCCGGTCACCGCATCGCCATGTCCACCGCCATAATTTGTTCCCTGATTGAGCCTTCCTTGAAAGTCAATATGTGGGCCTACGGCTCCATCATCTCTAACCATCACACGAACTCCTGTGCCATCATAATGTCTTCCTGTTGGAAAATCTGAATCTAAAATATTACTTCGATGCAAATGCCGAGCTGGATCGCCTTCTGGTTTTCCTGGTTCAGAAATTTGATCTACGAAACTAACGAAGGGAAATTTGGCCACTATGTCAACTGACTGAAAAGGAACTTTTACTTTTAAGATGGAAAAATAATTGGAAA
>CAYGRM010000468.1:0-4690 GCA_964352225.1 uncultured Saprospiraceae bacterium
ATCCTACGACTATCCAAAAACAAAATTTCACCCCTCAAATTATTTTTGAAGAGCTAAGTTTGTTAAGTCAAAATGAAGCAGGTGAACCCATAGAATTAAAAAATAAAATTGATCCTACTCAAGCGATCCGTTTGAAGTATAATGAAAATTCTTTGCGGATAAAATTTGTCGGAATCCTCCACAGCTCTCCTGCAAAAGTGAAGTATAGTTACAAAATGGAAGGAGCAAATGATAAATGGAGTATTCCTAATTCTGAGAACACTATTAATTTTTCCAATCTCAAACCTGGAGATTATACGTTCAAAGTAAAAGCCTCCAATCGAGATGGTGCTTGGGGAGAAGAGCAACAATTGAAATTAAAAATTACGCCGCCTTGGTGGGCAAGTACTTTGGCTTATGTGATTTATGCTTTGTTGGGACTTGCCATTTTTCTGGGAGCATTTTATTTGTTTACAATTTTTACTAATAAAAGAAATGCGGATGAGCAGATTGCATTTTTTAGTACAATTACCCATGAATTAAAAACACCTCTCTCAATTTTATTATCTTCATTAGATTCCACTTCAAAGGATGAAAATGGCAATGCTTCTAACCAAAAAATAAAATCTACCGTCAAGCGATTGAATACTTTGTTCGATCAATTACTTAATTTTAATAAAGTTGCTTCAGGCAAATATCAAGAAAAACAAGTTGCTGAAATTCACCTGCAGACTCACTTAGAACACATCATCGGAAGTTTTAAACCGTTATTGGAAAAAAGAAATATCGCCTTGACGATTAATGATAAATGGGGAAAAGAAATTTTTTATTATGACCGAGATGTGTTGGATAAAGTCTTGTTTAATTTAATTTCTAATGCGATAAAATATTCCAAAGATGAGGGAAATATTGAACTCATTTTAGAGTCAGATAAAAAAACAGATTTAAAATTATCAGTTGCTGATGAAGGAATTGGAATTCCAGAAGATCAACAAAAGTATATTTTAAAAAGATATTACCGAGGTCGAAATGTCATCAATAGTCAATTGCCAGGAACAGGTTTGGGATTGATGATTGTCAAAAATCTAGTAGAGCGGGACAAAGGAATTATTAGCTTTAAAAGTATACAAAATAAGGGGACAACCTTTTCAGTTCAACTTCATGATCAAAAAAATGATTTTGATCCATTGTTGTTTTCTCAAATAGATGGAGATGCTGACTTCTCTCATGAGAGTTCGAAAATAGCTGAATTTAGCGAAGCAAAAATTTTAGTGGTGGAAGATAATGATGAGTTACGCCATTTATTGGTTCAACGAATAAGTACTTATTTTCAAGTCTTTGAAGCGAAAAATGGAAAAGAAGGATTGGAACAGGCCAAGCAGCTTTTCCCTGATTTAATTTTGACTGATTTCATTATGCCTGAAATGAATGGAATGGAAATGTGTGAAGTTTTGCAACAAGATATCAATATGAATCACATTCCAATTTTTATGATGACAGTTTTGAATAGTACTCAAAATAAAATTGAGAGCATCGAAAGTGGGATTGCAGCTTACATGGAAAAACCAATCGATTATAATTTTCTCTTAGCCAAAATGGTGAGCACCCTAACTCGTCAAAAAGTTTTACGAGAGAAATATCTTCATCAAACTGATATTAAAAATGCAGAGAAATTTCGGAACAAACGGGATGCCAATTTTATCAATAATTTAGAAAAATTTGTATTGGAAAGAGCCAAAGAAGAAGCACTTTCTGTTCACGATCTTTGTCGAGAAGTTGGGATGAGTAGAACAGCCCTTTATATGAAACTCAAAAATATGGTGGATTTATCTCCTCAAAATTTCATCATTCATACTCGCCTAAAATACGCTCGAAAATTATTGATGGAATCTGACATCAATGTCAAGGAAGTCGCCTACGAAGTCGGATTTGCTAATCCGAAATATTTCAGTACTTCTTTTAAAAAACTATTTGGAGAATCCCCAACATCATTTCTAAAGAGCCTAGATTCAGGTGAGGAGTGATTCTATTTCTTTCCAATTTTCTTGTTTTTTCCCCTGTAGATTTTTGTAGATTCCGTTGATCTTTCTTTGGTTTTCCTTTGGTTTTCCTTTGGTTTTCCTTTGGTTTTCCTTTGGTTTTCCTTTGGGGAAATTTAATTGAATGGGAATCATAAAAAAAAAGGAATCTGCAGCATTTTCAAAAATCTGCTAGAGGAAAAACAAAAAAAACCTTATAAACACTACCTTTTGACGATTTCTAAACCTTTTGTGATAATAAACGACCTCTATTTATTATGGTTTGTATTTCCTTTGAGGTGTTCAAAACGGGCACTAAATGAATTTACGTGGTTAGGCTTTGAGAACTTTGTGGGAAGCATAGTGAAAATGTTAAAGTTCTTAAAGCTTTAAGAACTTTAACATACCCTCTCTTTCCTCCCGCGAAGTTCTCAAAGCCCAACCACGTAAATTCATGTTGAACCTCAAAACGACAAAATTATGTACAAAAAAATCAACCTGTTTTTCATCTTTATTTTTTGCCTTGGATTTTCATCTTCCTTTGGGCAAACTATCATTTCTGGAAAAGTTACGGACAAAGATTCCAAAGAATCACTCATCGGAGTCAATTTATTAGTCAAAGGTACTGGAATCGGAACCACGACAGATTTGGATGGATATTATGAGTTGACAATTCCAAAAGGTGCTTTAGTCTTGCAAGTTTCATACACAGGTTATAAGCCTAAAAATATACAACTGACAGGGCAGACCGTAATTAATGTAAAACTTCAATCAGGAAAATTACTTGATGAAGTTGTTGTTATCGGATATGGTTCTGTCAAAAAAAGTGATGTTACAGGCGCAGTCGAATCGTTAAAACCTTCTGATGAAGAAGCGGCTCAGTTTAATAATTTTCAGAACTATTTGCAGGGGCGAGCATCAGGTGTTTATGTACAATCCAATAGCAATGAAATAGGGTCTCCAAATTCCATTCGAATTCGAGGAACAAATAGTTTGCGAGGTGATAACGAACCTCTTTATGTGGTAGATGGAATCATCATTAGTTCTGCTACGGAAGATGCTCGTGACCCACTTTCAGGTGGTAGCTCTTATCTTGCTCCGCAAAATGGATTAACTGGAATTAACTCACAAGACATCGAAAGTATCGAAATATTAAAAGATGCTTCGGCGACTGCAATCTATGGTTCAAGAGGTGCTAATGGTGTAATTATTATTACAACAAAAAGAGGAGGAGGAAAAAAAGGGAAAAAAAATGGAGCAGCTACGTTCAATTATCAATTGACAACTAGAGCAGGAACACCTACTAATTTGATTGATATGTTAAACTCGCAAGAGTTTGTGCAATACCAAAATGAGTGGCGTGAATTACAAGAGTTTGCTCCAACCTTCTATACCTACGAAGATGGTTCTATTGCGGAATTTGTCAATAGTGAAGAATTCATGATAGAAAATTCGGATTCGCTTCCACGCTTAGGTGAAGTGGATTGGTACGATGATATCTTACAAAATACATTCAGTCAGACCCATCGCTTGTCGGCCTCAGGTGGAAAAAATAAATCCAATTATTATATAGCAGGAGGCTTAGGAGATGCCAAAGGAATGATTCCTGGTTCACGAGCAACCAATGGAGATTTCCTGATTAAGTTTTCTCAAAAACTGACGGATAGATTAGAAATTAGTCCTAGGATCTCAGGAGCATTTGTCAGAAATGATGCGAGCAAAGGAACTGAAAATTTAGGAAGTTCTAATACAAGTGTAATTCGACAAATTATTTTGGGTGCACCACTTTTAGGATATAGAAATAATAATGAAGGAGTAGATGATATTTCAGATGCAATAGATGGGCCCCGTGGTTGGATACAAGATTACGAAGATGTATCGAATGAATTTAGAGGCTTGGCTTCTTTATCATTAGATTATAAAATCAACAAAAATCTAACCTATCGAGTATTAGCAGGTGGAGATTATCGTGCTAAGAAAAGGCAACTTTGGTATGGAAATGGAACTGCCCGAGGTCGATTTTCAAATGGAGAAGCAGGTATTACACAATTCAATCGCTTCCGTTACAATGTAGATAACACTTTACTTTTTAAGAAAAATATCAATAAACGAAATCGAATTAATGGAACAGTAGGATTTATTTTAGATGAAACTTATGTGGAACAAACTTCTTTTACCGCTTCTAATTTTGCCAATCAAGATCTAAGGTTTGATGGCATTAGTTTAGGACAAACTTTCCAACCTTTATTTTTAGATAAAACCAAAGAGTCGTTACTTTCTTTCCTTGGACGAGCGAATTATACTTTGCAAAATAAATATTTGTTTACCGTTTCTTTTCGTGCTGATGGTACGAGCAAATTTGCGGATGGCAATAAATTTTCTTTTTTCCCTTCCGCTGCTTTTGCTTGGAAAATGACCGAAGAGGATTTTATGAAGGACAGTAACTTTTTTAGCGAAGCTAAATTAAGGATCGGTTGGGGGAGAACGGGTAGCCAAGCCATTCAACCGTATCAAACGTTGAGTCGTTTTGGTCCTACTGCCAATTTACTTTCTGATGGACAAGGCGGTCAAGTTTCTGCTATCGTTCCATTGAACCTAGCGAATCCTAATTTGATTTGGGAAACTACCGAGCAGGTAAATATAGGATTTGATTTTGGGTTT
The DNA here is from genome assembly GCA_964352225.1 of uncultured Saprospiraceae bacterium. GTDB lineage: Bacteria > Bacteroidota > Bacteroidia > Chitinophagales > Saprospiraceae > CAJQQY01. Next base: position 4,659 of record CAYGRM010000468.1, read on the forward strand.
AAAAATGACCGCTTCCTTGGTAACATAGATGC
>CAYGRM010000469.1:0-4687 GCA_964352225.1 uncultured Saprospiraceae bacterium
CATTATTCCAACCATTTTTTGCTTGCAAAAAAAAAACATCATAAAGTCATAAAAAGTCAGCGTCTAAAAAAAAAATCGATAAGTGGTTATTTCCATACTTAACTGAAATTTTAATTCCTCGTCAGCTTGATGCGAGGTAGTTTAATTTAAAAAAGGTCTCGTAAATGTATTGTTATATTTTCCTTAAAACTTCCTTCCATAAGATATAAATATAAAAATTTCTGGTAGCCAAAGTTTTTCTTCACTAAAACCTAGCGCTGTCATTGGGTTTCCATTTTCCCAATAGGTCATATCATATAGGCCAATTCTAATAGTTCCAATCATCAGATTAGCTTGAGCAGTCAACCGTAAATAGTGCGAACGTTTTTCGATAACTCCTAAGTTTCCTCCAACCATCAAGCCAGGTCTAAAATATTTCTGATCATCAAATCTCCCAAGAGGTTCATGAAATTTCATAAAATTAGCTGAGACACCTACATCTAATTGTAATCGCTGATATACGTTGATACTCCGATAATAAGGGGTAAAACTATTTTATTGAAATCTGGAAATATGCATTCATGAAAAATCATAATTTTCATCAAAATGGAAAGTGATTTTAATTAAACACGCCCCGATCACAAAGTATCTACTCAAAAGGTTTTTTTATAAAATATTTACTCGTTATTTTGTTCCAGAAAGTAAAATTCAAATAAATAAATGGTGATGGATAATCAGAAAATGCTGGAGGCGATGTTTAAGGAAGCAACGATTGGGATTCTTGTAGTTAATGGGCGAGGGGAAATTATACAGGCTAATCCCTTTACAGAGAAGCTTTTTGGTTATAAAAAAGGTGAACTCATTTTAAGTCCAGTTGAGATATTGATCCCTAATTCTTTTCGTCATCGTCATAAGGAACATCGACAAAACTATCATAAAAATCCTGTCCCTCGAACCATGGGAGCCAATCTTGAATTATATGGACAGCGAAAAGATGGATCACAATTTTCCGTAGAAATTAGTTTGAGTCATATTGATCTTGATGGAGAACGGCTTGCGATAGCTTATGTGAATGACGATACGGTGCAGCAAGAAACCTTAAAAAGTTTAAAAAAAGCTAAGAAGATAAGTGATGATATTTCGGAAATTGTGGAAGAGTCATTGAATGAGATTTTTATATTTGATGCTGAAACTTTGAAGTTTATTCAAGTCAACAAAGGGGGACGTCAAAATATTGGATACTCTTTGGAAGAGATGAAGCTTATGACGCCGGTAGAGATTAAGCCAGAATTTGAGGAAAAAGAATTTCTTGAGATCATCGAACCATTGAAGAATGGAACCGTGAATGAATTAACATTTGAAACCATTCACATCCGAAAAGATACTACTACCTACCCAGTAGAAGTCCATCTTCAATATTCAAAACTGGGAGAGCAACCTGTTTTTGTAGCTTTTATTTCGGATATCTCTCAAAGAAAAGAATATGAGCGTAGAATTTTGATGCACTCGGAAGAATTAGAGAAAAAAGTAATCGAACGTACGGAGGAACTTCGAGCAAGTGAATCGAAACTTCGAGAGTCATATGAAAAAGAGAAACAATTGGGAGAACTCAAATCTCGATTTGTTTCCATGGCTTCTCACGAATTCCGAACTCCCCTTAGTTCTATTTTGTCTTCCGCCAATTTGATAGGCCGTTATGAAGCGACAGAACAAAATGATAAACGAATGAAGCACGTCAAACGAATTGAATCTTCAGTTCGAAATTTGACAACTATTCTGAATGATTTCCTATCGTTGGAAAAATTAGAATCTGGAAAGGTCAGATATAATCCAGTAGAAATAGAAATTCAGGAATACATTCAACATGTGATCGACGAGATGAGTTTGATTTCTAAAAGCGATCAAGAAATCGTTCATTTTCATGAAGGCAATCAACAAATAGTAGCAGATGAACATTTGCTAAAAAATATTATTATCAACCTGCTCTCTAATGGAATAAAATATTCTCCCGAAGGAAAAAATGTAGAGTTACACACTCAATATTCTCGTGGAAAAATAAGTATCCAAGTCAAAGATTATGGAATTGGAATTCCACAAGAAGATCAAAAACTAATGTTCACTAGATTTTTTAGAGCGCATAATGTGACGAATATCCAAGGGACAGGGTTAGGATTGACCATTGTGAAGAGGTATTTAGACTTGATGGGAGGTGAAATTTGGTTCGAAAGTCAAGAAGGAGTTGGAACTACTTTTTTTGTAGAAATTCCTTGCCCTGAAGAATAAAAAAAATGGAAATCATTGCAGATTACCAAAAGCAAAACCCGATGTATTTTATTATACATCGGGTTTTTTAATTTTTAAAAAGTGATAAATATCATTGGATATAGTGATAAATATCACCCTCTTTTCTTTGGGTTGACTTTAATTTTGAAATAAAAATAACTATTTCAAAAAACAACTAAGATGAGAAAGAGAACCAAAATTTTAGTTCCTATTGATTTTTCCGTTTGTTCTGAGCATGCATTGACTTATGCTTTTTGCTTGGCGGATAAAATTGATGCGACAATTGAAATCCTTCACGTTGCTATTTTTGATAATCCTCCGTTAGATTATCCTTCATTTGTAGCCGTTGCAACAGATGAAAAAATCAAGCTAGCGAGAGCCAAAATGAAGGAGTCCCTTGAGCAAGTTCGTAAAAGTTTGGGAGAAAGATTAGATCACCTTCCAAGCATTGAAACAGATATTGAAGTTGGAATTCCAGATACGAAAATAGTTGAAGTAGCGCTTCGAGATGATGTAGATTTGATTATTATGGGTACGCAGGGGGAGAACAGTATATGGGATAAATTTTTAGGAAGTACAACGGCAGACGTTTTAAAATATGCACCTTGTCCAGTATTAGTGATTCCAGAAAAAACACGATTCAAGGAAGACATGGTCATTGGTTATGCGACTAATTTTGCGGATGAAGATCCATTCGAAATATGGAAAGCAAGCAAATTATTGCAACCATTTCAGGCTAAAGTAATTGCGGTTCACTTGAATGATAAGAAGACCTATTTAGAAGAAAGAATTGATGAGATGGAAGCGTTCTTTGCTGAAAATGCACCTACCATTGACATTTCATTCCATTGTATTTTTGCGGAAAATATGGCAGAAGATTTAAATGTTTTTATTGATCATCATAATATTTCAACAATGGTGATGTACAAGCCAAAACGAGGTTTTTTCGAAAGACTTTTTCATAAAAGTTTTACTAAAAAAATGGCAATGAAAACAGAAGTCCCTTTGTTGATTTTGAATGAAAAATAAAGGTACTCTTATGATGTAGTTTTACTACAAGATTAAATATCCGTTAGACAGATCTTTGTTTAACGGATATTTTTTTGGAAAAAAAGAAGATGACCAAAATCATTATTTAAAGTGACAAAGGTCAATGTCTTAACTTTAAGGTCTTTGTAAATTTATCATATCTAAAAAATAAAATAATTAGAATATGATTATCAAAGATTCAAAAACGATTAAAGAAATACAAAACGAATTCAATAATAAATTTCCGTTCTTAAAAATTGAGTTTTATAAAAAAGCTCATTCCGCCAAGGAGGGATCTCCTGATTCTATGAAGTGGGACGCTGAAAAAAGTATTGAGTCAATTAGGAAAGTTCATAATAGTGGAGATTTGAGTATCGCAGATGATCAAAAAATAAGTGAGTTAGAAGCTAAATTTTTAGAGCAGTATGGACTGAATGTGCAAGTATTTTATAAGTCAGGAAATCTTTGGTTGCAGACTACTGCGACGGATGAATGGACCTTAAAGCAGCAGAATGAACGAGCTGAATCCTTCACTAAATTTCAACAAAGTAAATCCTAACAGTATGTACACAGAAGATATAAAAACTAAAAAGGTGTCTGACTTAATGTCTCGAAATATTTTAGTGGGGCATGTGTCTAATTCATTTACTCACACGCTTAGGATATTTTCTGAAATGACTTTTCATCATTTACCCATTGTAAACTCTAGGCAAGAAGTTATCGGAATCATTAGTTCTAATGATATGCTAAAGGCTCTAACACTTAAGCTACCGATGTTGAAGCAATCTGATGAAGAGACCCTAAATATGATGTTTGACATTCGAGATTTGATGACGCCAGATCCTCAAGTCATTTCATCTACTGCCACGATAAAGGAAGCATTGAGTATCTTTTCAAAATATCATATTCACGCGTTACCGGTAGTTGATGAAAATGAATTAGTTGGAATTATTACTAGTAATGATGTATTAAGTGCGCTCCACAGTTAAAACGTTTTTTTACAAAAAATAAAAAACAAAAATCATGAAAAGTAATTTAGGAACAATTGACAGGGGTATCAGAATCCTCCTAGTATTAGGAGTTTTCTACGCATACTATACTGGATGGATTTTCGGATTAGTTGCGATGGGATTTGCTGTTATAGCCTTAGTATTATTAGTGACCGCTTTTACAGGAGAGTGTTTCATTTATCGATGGTTAGGAGTGAACTCTAAGATGAAAACATCTAAGTAAATAAAACGTGTAGATTTTTCTCAATATAGCCTTTTAATGAACGAAGGGCGATTGTAGATTTCAGTCGCCCTTTGCTTTAAAAAGTCAGTTGGAAATTTTATTAAAAAATTTAAAAAACAAAACAAATAAAAAATGAAAGTAAATTATCATGCATCATTTTCAA
>CAYGRM010000470.1:0-4671 GCA_964352225.1 uncultured Saprospiraceae bacterium
TTGAAAAAAACATAGCAACGTGGTGGTCTGCTTTAGCTGACCTAAAAAAAGACTCCCAAGTTTTTATTTTTCTAGGTCAGCTAAAGCAGACCACCACGTGTTACTCACCAAAATAATAATTATACAAAATGGAGACCTCATTCTTACAAGCCACCTTCCAAAAACACACCCTTGAATTCAAACAAGCAAGTGGAACTTCTCGGGGCATTCTACGCACCAAAGAAAGCTGGTTTATTGTTTTAAAAAATGAAAAAACGTGGCAATGGGGGATAGGCGAATGTGGTTTACTCAAAGGGCTTAGTGCAGATGACCGACCTGATTACGAAGATAAATTAAAAGAAGTTTGTGATAATATTTCTAATCTAAATTATTGGTTGGATGAAGGATTATTAGAATTCCCATCGATTCAATTTGGTTTGGAAATGGCTTGGAAAAGTCTTCATGCAGAAGATAAGTTTCAATTGTTCCCTTCTGAATTTACCGAAGGGAAAAAATCAATTCCAATCAATGGATTAGTCTGGATGGGCGAAGAAGATTTTATGCGTCAACAAATCGAAGATAAATTAACCCAAGGATTCGACTGCGTAAAAATGAAAATTGGAGCCATTGATTTTGATACGGAGATTGATTTATTGAAAAATCTTCGCAAGCGTTTTTCCAAAAATGAAATCGAAATTCGAGTCGATGCCAACGGTGCATTTCAACCAGGAGAAGATGCTTTGCAAAAATTAAATACACTAGCGAAACTAGATATTCACTCCATTGAACAACCGATTCGGCAAGGACAAATTGAAGAGATGGAAGATCTATGTTGTAAAACACCGCTGCCAATTGCATTGGATGAAGAGTTAATTGGTGTTTTTGAAAAAGAAAAAAAAGAGGAGTTGATTACATTTATTCAACCTCAGTATATCATTTTAAAACCGAGTTTTGTGGGTGGATTTCGAGGTTCGCAAGAATGGATTGATGCGGCAAACCGCTACAATATCCCTTGGTGGATCACTTCAGCACTCGAAAGTAATGTGGGTTTAAATGCCATTGCACAATGGACTTTTTCCATAGAAAATGAAATGCATCAGGGTTTGGGAACAGGTGGATTGTACACTAATAATTTTCCATCCCCACTATTTGTCAATGAAGGGGCATTACATTTTAATTCAAAGGAGAAATGGGATTTAACTTTGTTAAATTTTTAGCTAAATCTGTGGCAAAGAAAAAATCATGTATAAAAAATACAGAAATATAATTCTCAACGGAAAACACTTTAAGCCACACGAACTTGAAGTAACTCCTTCCATGCCATCATGGGAAATGGATGTTTACCATTTTATTCAAGAATGGCTTGATGAAAAACCCACCATTCAAGCCCAAACTTCAGGTACCACCGGAACTCCCAAAACAATACTTTTACAAAAAAATAAAATGATAGCTTCTGCCCTCAAAACAGGGGAGTATTTTGATTTGAAAAAAAATAAAAAAGCATTGTTATGTCTTTCTCCAAATTACATTGCTGGCAAAATGATGATCGTTCGAGCTTTTGTTTTGGGCTTAGATTTAGTCCTCGTTGAACCATCAGGGAACCCTTTAAAAAATACAGATTTTGACACCATAGATTTTGCGGCAATGGTTCCGCTTCAAGTATTAAACTCATTTCAAAACGAAAAAGAATATCATCAACTTCAAAAAATAAAAAAGACAATTATTGGTGGTGGAGCAGTAAGTAAAACACTTTTGAATTTTATCCAAAAAGAAAAAAACAATTTCTACGCCACCTACGGAATGACAGAAACGATCACCCATATAGCAGTCAAAAAACTACGTGGTGGACTGCTTCAGCTGTCCTCAAAAAATGAGCAAAGCGATTTTTTTGAAACCCTCCCCAACGTCCAAATAAAAACAGACCAACGAGGCTGCCTAATCATCAACGCCCCCGACGTCGCAGAAGAAACCATCACCACCAACGATCTAGTCGAAATTATTTCTCCAACCAAATTCAAATGGCTCGGTCGCTACGATAACATCATCAATACAGGTGGAGTAAAAGTGATCCCCGAAAATGTAGAAGCATTGCTAGGGAAACATTTAGAGCGTAGATTTTTCATCAGCAGTCAACCTGATGAAGTGCTAGGCGAACGAATAATTTTAATTATCGAGGGAACAGTTTTTGCCAAAAAAGAGAAGGAAGAATTAAGTAATTTTATGAAAAATAACTTGGCTAAATTCTCCATACCAAAAGCAGTTTTTTTTATCGAAAAATTCGTAGAAACTGATTCTGGAAAAATAAAAAGAGCAGCCACAAAGAAAATAATTTCTGCCGCTGACTTTTTATGACTATTATGACTTTTCACAGACTTTTTAATCTGCGGGAAGTCATAATAGTCATAAAAAGTCAGCGGCAAAAAAATCACACTTATGAAACTTCATCTCCACCGTTTCCAACTCGAAACCAAGACTCCTTTTAAATTATCAAGAGTAACATATAATGTTCGTGAATTGCTTGTCGTGGAATTACAAGAAGACGGATTTAGTGGTTTTGGTGAGGCTTCCGATCATTCATTTTACGAAGTGAAAATAGAAGAGATGTGGGACGTTTTAGAAAACTTAAAACCGATTATTGAAGCCTACGAATTCGACACACCTGAGCAATTTTGGGAAAAAATGAATCCATATTTAAAAGACTACTCTTTTGCCCAATGTGCATTGGATGTGGCAGCGCATGATTTGTTTGGAAAAAAAATGGGAAAACCTCTTTACGAATTATGGAATTTGAAATTGGAAAATTTACCCATTACAGATTATACCATCGGAATCGATACGCCTGAAAAAATGGTGGAAAAAATGCAAGCAACACCTTGGTCGGTGTATAAAATAAAATTGGGAGTGCCGGAAGATTTAGAAATAATGAGAGCTTTGCGAGAGGTAACTGAGGTGCCTTTTCGAATAGATGTGAACTGTGGCTGGACTGTCGAAGAGACGATTGAAAAATCTGTTGAGCTTAAAAAGTTAGGAGTAGAATTTATCGAACAACCATTGCGAGGAGGAGAGTTTGATGAGATGAAAACAGTTTATGAAAAAAGCGCTTTACCGATTTTTGCAGATGAAAGTTGTGTGAGTGAAAGTGATGTAGCCAAATGTGTCGGACGTTTTCACGGCATCAATATTAAATTGATGAAGTGCGGAGGATTAACACCAGCTCGGAGGATGATTGATGAAGCTCGACGGTTGGGTTTGCAAGTGATGGCCGGTTGTATGATGGAATCTTCCATTGGCATTTCTGCGGTGGCCCAATTGCTTCCTTTGCTCGACTATGTGGATATGGATAGTATTCTTTTGATTAAAAAAGATATTGCGGAAGGAGTGAAAATTCTAGAGAATGGAGAAGTCGTTTTTCCAAAAGAAAATGGAACAGGCGTGAAATTATTATCCTAGAATAAGTGAGCAGCAACCTTTTCAAATTCTCTTTGCCCTTTTTTAGTGAGGTAAGGAAAAAGCATCCCGAATAAAATATCTCTTTGATTACTTATGTTTTCAGTTACATTTTTTTTGCGATAAATAGCTACCGTATTGAGCCAAGCATCACTAAAATTAATCATCCTTTTTGCCAAAAAATCATACTCTTTTTCAAAAAGTGGAAGCCGCATCTTTTTTTCATCAATCAATGTTTGAAAAAGAAACAAACTCCCTTTTAATCTTCTTTGATAAGCCTTTTGGAAATGCATTCTGATCTTTTCATCTTCCCTTAGTATTCCATCTAAATCAGTCCAGAAAAATTTATAAGCAACCATTCTTTCCATACTTGTTTTCATACTGTCAGAAACAAATTGAAGAGTTAGATTCTGTTCATGAATATTATCAACTCTTTTGTCAAATACCTCAACCATATCAAAGTACAATTTCTTAAGTAGTTCTTTTCGAGTTTTAAAATGATAATTCAGATTGCCAGAACTCATATTGAGTTCTTGTGCGATCATTCTAATCGTAACATTAAAATATCCATGTTGATTAAAGAGTAGTCGAGCGGTATCTTGTATTTTTTCTTTGGTATTTTCCATTAGTAAACTTGTCCTAATTTTATTTTTTTAGTAAATTTGTCCTAAAATTATAAAATAATATGAAATCATTGTATAAATCACCAAAACATAAAAAGGCAATTCTAGAAATTTATCAAGAAAAACTGGATGAGCTAAATATCGATTATCATTTTGAAGAAGTAATGACGGAATTTGGTGCAACGAATATTGTAGTAACTGGGAATGCGAATAATCCACCTTTAGTGTTGGTACATGGTTCAAATGGATGCGCTCCGATCGGTCTAGAAATTTTTCCGAAACTTGCTCAGAAATATCAAGTATTCGCAGTAGATGTAATTGCACAACCGAATCGAAGTTCAGAAACTCGACCGAGCATGAAAGATAATTCTTATGGGAAATGGATGAATGAAGTGATGAAGAAAATGCAGTTGACAGATGTGATAATTGTTGGCTTTTCATTTGGAGGATTAATTATTTGGAAAACTCTTGCTGAGAATGAATCTCGAATCAAAGAGGCCTTTTTAATCTGCCCAGCAGGAATTGTAAATGGGAATCCATTGAAAGCAATTTTTAATGTTTTTATTCCAATGAAAAGGTACATGTGGACGAAGAAGACAAAATTCGTTGAACGATTTTTGAG
>CAYGRM010000471.1:0-4660 GCA_964352225.1 uncultured Saprospiraceae bacterium
TTAATTTTAAAGCATAAGAAGTTCTAGACAAAGAAGCTAAATTACTAGGAATAGATTTCGATTTATTTTTAAAAAACCAACAACCTTATTTGACAACTAATCAAATTAAAATCTTGCAAGACAATGATTTTACTTTTGGAGCACATAGTGTTGACCATCCTAAGTATTCTGAAATTTCTTTTGAGGAAAAAATTAGGCAAACCAATGAAAGCGTCAATTTTATAAGAAAGAATTTTAAGGAGAAATATACAGCTTTTGCCTTCCCATTTAATGACCTAGGAATTGAAGATGAATTCTTTAACCAAATAGCAATCGATCTGACTTTCGGAAGTGCTATTTTTTCTAATCAAAAAAATGAAACTCACTTACAACGATTTCCAATGGAAGGTAATAGATTAAATACGAAAGCATTGCTTAACTTCAAATCTTTGTATTATTTTGCGAAAAAAAACTTTCTAAATAAAACATTCAAATGACCGTCGAATGTATCGCTCATAAAGACTTGAAAAGTTATCTTATATCGCCAAGATATTTAAAATCGGAAGTATTGCCCATCTCTCGACATCGTGGTTTATCTCATCTTCATAATCCTCATGCGTTGCCCGATGACGTTTTACTTATCAATATTTACATTGAAAGAAAACTAGTTGCTTATCTTGGTATCCTTCCTGATAATTTTTTCTTAAATAAAGAAAAAATACATCTGGGTTGGTTAAGTTGTCTGTGGGTAGCACCTAATTCAAGAGGAAAAGGTCTTGCAAAAAAATTACTAAACACAGCATGGGAAAAATGGAACCACAATCTTATCCTAACAGATTTTACTCCACAAGCTGAAGCATTATATAAACGTATTGGCTACTTTGATTTATTGACTTCTCGTGAAGGAATAAAATGTTATTATAGATTAAACTTAACCGACTTTCTTCAAAAGAAAAATGAACAATGGAGATATCTAAAAATGATATTACAACTTTCCGATACTATTTTTAATTTTTGCTTTTCTCTAAAAAAATTGATGTTTAAGGAAAAGATAAATCAAAAAATCACTTTTCAAGAATCTTCAATAATTGATACCGACATACTTGAATTTATTCATCCATTCAAAGAAGATACGCTTTCGAAAAAAAATGAGAAAGATTTTAATTGGCTGATGGAATTTCCTTGGATTCAAAATTCGATGGAAGCGAAAGAAGACCAAAAACGTTATTATTTTTCTTCCTTTGCCAAACACTTTCAGGTCATTTATTTGAAAATATATAGTGAAAATAAACTTTGTGGTTTCTTAATTCTAACCATAAAAGATGATGCATTAAAAATCCCTTTTGTTTTTTTTAATGACGAGGATTATTCACTTGTCAAGGAAATTACTTCATATATTATTAATCTTTTAAAAACAAAAAAGCTAAGTACCATTCATATTTCAAATCCTTCTATAAGGAAATGTCTTTTGAACAAAAGACATACTTTTTTCCTTGTTAGAAAATTTAAAAAGAAATGCCTTATATCTAAAACTCTCATCGAAAGAATTCCGAATAGTAATTTCTATTTTCAGGATGGAGAAGGAGATGCAGCTTTCACATAAATGCCTTTAATTATTAAGTTTAATAGTGAAGCAAATAAGTTTTCATTGAATAAAAAAGACGAATATATTTCATTTTGTAAAAAGGAATTAGACCTCCCAATTTTCTCTCAACCTTGGTATTTAGATTTGGTTTGTGGGTCTAATAATTGGGACATTATCATTGTAAAAAAGGGGACTGAGATTGCAGCTACAATCCCTTCTTCCAATAAGAATAAGTTTGGATTTCACATTTCAAGAATGCCTATTTTATGCAAATATTTAGGACCATATTTCACTAAAAAATTTCGCTCAATCAAACAGCAAGAAAAATTAATGCGAACTATAGTTGAACAACTCCCTAATTTTGATTTTTTTGATCAAAATTTTTACCCTTCTATTACTAATTGTTTACCCTTTCTTTGGGAAGGATTTGAGGCAACGCCGAAGTATACTTATATGATTGATTTATCGCAGGATTTAGATGAAATTTATGGAAACATTAGTCCGAATTATCGAAATAATAAAATAAAAAAAGCAAAAAAAATTGTTACGATACATACTACAGAAAACCTAGAAGAGTTTCATTTTAGCCATCTCAAAACATTTGAAAAACAAAAAATGAAAGATCCTTTCACCTTGGATTATTTAAAAAAATATGACAATGTATTAAAAAGACAAAAATCAAGATGTATTTTTCTAGCAAAAGATTCTGAGGGAAATATTCATTCTACCTTATATTTAATTTGGGATAAAAATACAGCTTATACCTTAATGGCAGGTAATGATCTTGATTTTGGAAATAGTGGTGCAGGGGTTTTTATCACATGGCATTCGATTAAATATGCTAAGGAAGTTTTACAGAAAAAAAATTATGATTTTTCAGGAAGTGTAATTGAAAATATAAGTAAGGTGAGACAGGAGATGGGGGCGGAACAGATTCCGTATTTTAATGTCCAAAAGTTTGGATCGAAGGCCTTAGAATTTTTCTACCGTATTAAATGATTTAAATTTTACCATAAAAAATCATAAATGATAGCACTTCTTAAACATATTTTTGTACCGGAAAAAAGCATTTTGTAGCATCTATTAACCTCAATAGTCTGTGATACTTTTGAAATCAGATTAATTAAAACTTGATTTGTCTAATTCTTTTTCAAAATAAAACATTGATAATCAAATAGTTATAAAAATCATATCCAAGAGAATTATTCTTTATCATGTATGCACTTTAGCCTAACATGATTTTAATTCGATTTTGCAATTATAATTTGTTGATTATCAATAACTTTTAAGGGGCAAAATCACCACAGACTATTGATACTTATTATAAAGAACCCTTTTATAAATCGATATAAATGAAAGGGCAACAGCTTTATCACTATATTCATTTAATGCTTTAGTCCTTATTTTCTGTACATCATACTTTTCAATATTATCAATGATTTTAATTATAGCTTTTACCAATCCATCTTCATCTCCATCATGAATTACGATTCCAAAATCTTTTGAATCTACGATTTCTGCACACCCACCAACATCTGTAGTTATTATTGGTAACCCACTTGATTGAGCCTCTACTAAAACACACGGTAAATTCTCATGTTTACTAAAAAGTATAAACACATCATGTTGTTTCAACTTTAAAGCAACTTCTTCTTCGGTCATCTCCCCATAAATATGTATAATATCTGTTGATAAATTTGTCTCCTCAACCTTTTTCCTTAACTCTTTTAAGTCACCATTTCCTGCTAAAGTCAGCCTAAAATCCTTCCTTGTAGTATAAACTTTTTTAAATCCATTTAATAGTCCTATAATATTTTTTTGATCTGAAAAATTTGATACATGTAGAAACTTAACCTTTGAATCTTTGGAATAATTTGGTGAAAACAATTCAGTATTTACTACATTTGGAATGACTTTAAAAGGTGTTTTACTATAAATTTTACTCAGATGAGTTTTTAAATCTTTAGAAACAGGCATAATAAATGAGCTCTTTTTTATAATGTTTTTAATTATGGGCTTCATAAATTTGGGGTACCCAATAGCATGATTTGGTAAATACATCGTAGAGTGTTCAGTTGAAACATAAGGAATACCTTTCCAGATTTTCAATATCCAAGCAATCACTCCAGCATCAACTAACACATTGACATGAATTAGGTCTATTCTCCCTTTTTCTCTCCAATAATAATTTAGTCCACGAAAGTAGGCGATTAATTTATAAAGAAACTTAACCAATTTAAATGGATATGAATAGTACATAATCATATAATCTACTCCATCTTCTTCCCCTATTACTAGTTCGAATCGCTTATTCATAGAAGTATCTTCCCCTACAGCTAAAGTTGTAATAGGCACACCTTCTTTTACTATACATCGGGCATGTTTAAAAATGAAATTACCATTTTGGGGAAGTGTTCTAGTTGGAAACCAACTACATAAAAAGAGAATATTTTTAGTTTTTAAATCAATCATTCTTCCAATTATGATTTGACGAAGGAAGAAGCCTCAGTAATAAAAAATTATATATAAACATCTGTAGTACCTCAAAGAATGTATACCATTTCAGAAAGAAAAATATATCATTCCTGAGGATAGATAACCAAAGGAAAAGAACAGTATATAAAATTCGAAATGTTGTCAAAATCAAATTATACTGTTGTTTATTAATTACCACAAAACCCGAACTAGTCGGACTACTCAAAAAATTAAAAAAACCTTTAATTACTAGGATAACAGCCATCTCACTCGCTAAAATCCATGCGTCCCCAAGTACCCAAACAAAAAGAGTTTTTCCAAAAAAAAGAAAAATAATAAAAGGTAGGATTCCCATTAAAAATAATATTTTCCAAATATTCCAAAAGTCATTTTTAATTAATTGATTATTTAGAAATTTATCTGAAATCTCTTTGTAAAAAACTTGACCAACAGCTGTTCCAATTAAAGTTGTCGGTAGAAGCACTACTCGCATGGACATAAAAAAGGAGCCCGTTATCTCCTCGGAAAAATAGATATCCATTATAATTATGATAATTTGAAAAGACAAAATATCTAAAAAAGAGGCTGGAGTACTATACTTAATGAAATTAATATTTATAT
>CAYGRM010000472.1:0-4656 GCA_964352225.1 uncultured Saprospiraceae bacterium
AACAAGGACAGCGATTTGCTTTTTCTCCAAACAATCGTTGCAGCGCTTTTTCTTTTCGTTCTTTTCGAGTCAGCAGTTGCCTTAATTTTTCTCCCAAGGCTACTCTGGCTAGTTGCAAAGATTTCGATTTGCTGGCGTTGGACATCAATTCAAAGTGCCGTACTTTCCTAAATCCATGTGGTAAAATGTGCAGACAAAACCTTCGTATAAATTCTGTCCCTGCATATGAAAACACAACTCTTTCCAAGCCTCCCATAAGGAAATCGCATTAATGAAACTAAGATTTCGATTAATGAAAATGGCAAAAATTTGAGGTTTTTAAAAAAACGATACCGGAGGTTATAGGCTATATCTAAGCGAAATATTTTTTAGTAAAATAATGGAAATTTACTTTCATATTAGGAATTTTTAGTAATTTTAATAATAGTAATAATCTAAACCTACCTTTAATCTTATACTGATAACATTGTACTTAATGACAAGTGAGAGAATAGTAATGTCTATTTATCGCTCTAGGTATAGAGATATATTATCACTAATAATTTTTTTTAACCAAAAATGAAAATCATGAGAAAACTCACCTTTATTTTCCTACTGCTATTAGGCGTAGGTTCACTTTTTTCCCAAGCAGATTGTCAGCCTTATCTTCCACAAGTGAAAGGAAGTATCTGGGAGGTCACTAATTATAATAAAAAAGGTAAAGTGACCGGGAGAAATACCTATGAATTGATTGATAAAGTAGAAAGTGGCGATGAAATTATTTTTACCGTTTCGTCTAAAGCTTATGACAAGAAAGATAAGATTATCTTTGATAATACTTTTGAAGCTAAGTGTATAGGAGGGAAATTTGAATTAAATATGGCTTATAAACTGGAAGGGAGTATGATGGAAAGTTACAAAAATATGGAATTTACCATGGATGCTTCTGAATTTGAAATTCCACCGATCGATGCTGCGATTGGAACCGAACTTCCAGATGGTTCTTTAGTCGTGCAGATGGATGGAAGCAGCCCTATCAAACTAAAAATGACCATTGAAGTTACCGATCGAAAGGTGGAAGCTAAAGAAACAATTACTACGCCAGCAGGGACTTTTGATTGCCTGTTACTGGCGCAAGATATTTCTACCAAAATGATGATGAGCATGAATAATAAATCTAAAGAATGGTATGCTGAAAATATAGGAATGGTTAGATCAGAAACTTATAATAAAAGAGGGAAACTGATGGGGTACAGCGAATTGACTAAAATACAAACACAGTAAAAGAAAAAGTCAGCTAATCACTTAGCTGACTTTTTTTTATCCCTTAATACACATCTTTATTATTTATTCAATAACAATTTTTCTTTGTGCGACTTTACCATCTTGATAAAATCGTAAAATATAAATCCCTGCAGCTAGATTACTTACATCAAGATGACCGACTGAGCTAGTTACATTTTTTGACAAAAAAGATTTACCATGAACGTCCATTAACTCTAATTCATTTTGAATACCATCGAAACTTTCTAACTCAAAGTGAATCACATCTTGAGCAGGGTTGGGGAAAATGTTTACTACTAGTTCCTCTTCAAGATCACCTGTGGAAACTACGGTTCCTTCTTCTACCATGATCGTCCCGACAATAGTAAAATCACCCCTTTTGATAGTCACTTGATATTCACCTGGTGCTGTCACTAGGAGTGTAGGATCAGTAGAACCATCTTGCCATTCATAGCTTATATCGTTACCTACCCAGGCATTTAAAAAGATACTTTCGCCAGGCAAAATCTGCACAGTTTCGCCCATATCTTTATTGATAACACCCAAGGGTGCTTCTGTCAAATCATCATAAGCAATGCTGGTCAAAGGAGCGATGGCATTATTAATATTTTCTATTTTTAATTTATTGATCAAACTACCATCCGTCAAGTTAACCGTATAAAGGCTGTCCTGTCGAACATAAAAATATCGGTTATTGGTAGGATCGATATCACAGTCCCCCATCGAAAATCCATCATTGCTGATCACCTGATTGGAAACAATATTTACATTTCCTGTAGCAGGGTCAATAGTGGCTAATTTCAAAGTAGAGGTAAATATATTAGGATTTGAATTTGGGATATTCTCAAAGTTTAATCCATAGATAATATCATTTTGCCAATCATAAGTTAAGTTGACAAAAGTTTGTTGATTAGGACTAGTAGGATAGTTAATAGATTTGGAATAAATCGTTTCACCTGAATCCAAATCTACGGTTATAATTTCATCTGGTGTAGCATAAAAATATCGTCGATTAATAGGATCAATATCTGAATTTCCTGAGAGGTAAGGAGAAGTACTCGTCGGTAAATTAGAAATAAGGGTAACATTCCCTGACATTATACTAACCTTACATAATCTTAATTCTTCATTGCCCCCAAATGGTGAATTTGGATTTTGCATGAATTGGTGATTTAATCCATAGACTTCGTCATCCAGCCAATTATAGGCAATATTAGTGATCGGAATAACGGTATTATTTCCACTTACAGGAGTAGGTGCAGTCATATTAGGACTACTAATTACTTGACCTGAAAATGCATCAACTAAGAAAAATTGATTAAGACGGGTGTAAAGGAATCTTTTATTGATGGGATCAAAGTCTGCCACACCTGATTGAAAACCATCAGGGCTGAGCACAATTGGAGAGACCAATTGATAGTTACCCATATTGACATCCATGCTTGCCAATCGCAGTTTTCCTGTAGTAAAATTAAGACCATATACTACATCAGTTTGGGAAATTAAAACTGACTGAATCAGTAATGAAAAAATAACGGAAAAGTAAAATCTTGATTTCATAGGTAGAATTTTATTGAGGTGAAAAAAAGTACTCATCTATAGTATGATCTAATTCTAAGAAAGGTTATTCGAATCACTTCTGATAAGTGTCGGATATTTGTCATTTTAAAAAGAAAAGCACTCTAAAAAGGTTTAACCTTTGAAAGGGCTCAAAATCTACTTTCGTTTTGTTTCATTAAAATATAAAACCTGTCCCAATTGTAAATACCTCGCTCGCGGGTTACATTATAGAAACTTCAGGATTCTATAAGATTCAGGGATCGGATATTATTTAGGAGGCATCCGATCCGTCCAAAAACATTTTCCCAACTAGAAAAACTCCTTCGTCCTCGTTATCCAATACAAATAAATAAAAGCGAAACTGCTCATGTTGATATGATGTCAACATACAGCAAAGGAAGCTGGCTTAGCCCAAAAAGAAGACAGAGTTTTTTTTAAGAAACTTTTGATTGTGCAGAATATCAATTTATCTCAAATGAAGATTGGAAAATTTAAATTGAAAAAATATTCGAAATTTAACGTTATAAAAACTAATTTTTACTTTTAATCATCTGAAAAGTGTAAGCGTATATTAGAACAAGACAAATAAAGACCTTGAGTTCAAATATGAAAAACAACACCTAATAAATAAATTAAAACATTAAAAATTAATGGAAAATACATTAGTGGAAATGATGTCAAATTTTATTGACTTGAATAATGCGGAAAAACAAGGAATTTTAGAGGCTTTTCCTATTAAAACATTTACGAAAGAGTCTTTTTTATTGAAAGAGGGACAAATTGCTAAAGATGCCTTTGTTGTAATAAAAGGCTGTATTAGGAAATATTACCTACACGAAGGTGAAGAAATAACTTCCGAATTCTATACTGAGTTCCAATCTGCTGCAAATATTGATAGTATGGTAAATCAAAAACCGTCAAAATATTACCTTACTTGTTCTGAGGATACTACTGTGGCAATTATGAATTCAGAAAAAGAAAATGCGCTGTATAAAAAATTTCCACGTTTTGCGGAGGTATGTCGAGTAGAAATGGAAAAAATGCTAGGGACAAATCAAGAGGAACTTCTAGTTTTTAAAAATTCATCTCCCAAAGAACGATACTTAAATTTATTGGAAGAAAGACCTGATTTAATAAATAGGGTACCTCAATACCAACTAGCAAGTTATCTAGGAATTAAGCCAGAAACACTTAGTCGAATACGTAAAAGAATTTCAACTAGCGATTAGAATTTTATACCAAAATTTAAACTTGGCTCAAATATATGTATAGGAGCTCCTTTTTCAATTTCGGAAAAATCTGTTGGAAAGTTGGTATCAACTGGCCAATACTTAAGTGCATAAGCAGGCTCTATATAGAACCGTTCTTTGAAAAAGTTAAAACGATAACCTGCTACAAACTGAAGATATAATTGCAACCCTTTTTGAGTTTTATTATCATTAATATCGTGATACTGTTTTAAAAAAGGAGTTGCTTGCGCAGTTGTAAATAATCCTTTCCAATGAAATCGTTGGTATCCCACTCCAATCCCATAAGCTCTAACAAAACCAGGATAAAACTCCTCTGACTTGCCATATGTACCTAAAGGTTCAGAATACCTCCAAGTATTAAATTCTGCAAAAATTCTATCTTTTTTGGTTAATTGGTAACCATAAGTTAATAAATAGTAGTCAGGAGAATCTTCTAGAAGGTTTCCCAACATAAAAAAAGAAGAACCTAAAGAATGTTTATACCCAATTGTATTTTTGTCTGTTGGTGAGCTATTTTGACCAAATGAAAATGTTGTAACAAGCATAAAAGTTGCTAATATTTTTACTGTTAAATTCATAGTTT
>CAYGRM010000473.1:0-4640 GCA_964352225.1 uncultured Saprospiraceae bacterium
GTATCGGTTCGAGCACCGATATGAAAGACGAAATCTATTCGTAAAGAATTTCGAGCAAACCAATCTAAAAATATATCTCGATGAATCCAATCTCGAATCCATTTATCCTCAAGATTTTCATCCTTATAATCTTTATAAAAATCATCAACAACCATGACATCTTTATCATGCCCTTCCTCATTTAATTTTTGGACAAGACAACTCCCGATAAAACCCGCTGCTCCTGTTACGACGATCATATTTTGATTTTTAGGTTAAAACGATGGACGTTTTACGTTGGGCGAAAAAACGTAGAACGTTCAACGTCCATCGTAAAACGTCCTATAAATTATGTAAGACTAGCTTCTTTCTTTTTATCTGAGCTTTCTCCATTTCCTTCCGCATACGATTCTATTGGAGGACAAGTACAAACTAAATTTCTATCTCCATAAGCACTTTTCACTCGAGCAACTGATGGCCAAAACTTAAACCCTTCATGTAAGTAAGGTAATGGATAAGCTGCTTTTTGTCGAGAGTATGGCAAGTTCCATTCATTTGCAGTAATTACTTTTGCAGTATGTGGTGCATTATGGAGCACATTATTATCGGCTTCGAAATCACCTGCTGCAATCTCATTAATTTCATTTTTGATCGCTAACATTGCTTTACAAAAACGATCTAATTCTGACTTACTTTCACTCTCTGTTGGCTCGATCATAATCGTTCCAGCAACTGGAAATGCAAGTGTCGGAGCATGAAATCCATAATCGATCAACCGCTTCGCCACATCTTCCGCAGAAGCAAATTCTTTAAATGGACGCAAGTCTAAAATCAATTCATGAGCTGCTCGACCTTTGTCACCCACATACAGTACATCGTATTCATTCTCCAGAAGAGCTTTGATATAATTCGCATTTAGAATCGCATATTTTGTCGAATCCGTCAATCCATTTTTACCCAACATTTTGATGTATGCGTAAGAAATCAACAAGATACTTGCGGATCCCCAAGGTGCAGATGAAACTGCATGGATGCCTTTTTTCCCACCCGTTTTTACTAATTTATGTTTTGGTAAAAATGGTGCTAGACTTTCATTGACACAGATTGGTCCCATACCTGGGCCACCACCTCCGTGAGGAATCGCAAATGTTTTGTGCAAATTCAAGTGACAAACATCTGCTCCAATAATTCCTGGAGAAGTCAATCCTACTTGAGCGTTCATGTTCGCTCCATCCATATATACTTTTCCACCATACTTGTGAACTGTTCGACAAATCTCTTTGATTTTTGCCTCAAAAACTCCGTGGGTACTTGGGTAAGTCACCATCAAGGCAGCTAGATTATCTTTATGTTCTTTCGCCTTTGCTTTCAAATCATCTAAATCAATATTTCCTCTTTCATCACATGCTACAACGACTACTTTCATTCCAGTCATCACCGCACTCGCTGGATTTGTTCCATGAGCTGAAGAAGGAATCAAAGCAATATTTCGATGATGATCTCCATTCGCATCATGATAGGCTTTGATAGTTAAAAGTCCCGTGTACTCGCCTTGTGCGCCAGAATTTGGTTGTAAAGAGCAAGCTGCAAAACCAGTAATATCACTCAACCAAGTCTCCAATTCCGTAAAGATTTTTTGATACCCTTTCGTTTGAGCAATTGGAGCGAAAGGATGAATATTAGCGAACTCTTCCCAACTTACTGGAATCAATTCTGTAGCAGCATTCAGCTTCATGGTACAACTTCCCAATGAAATCATCGAATGCATCAATGACAAATCTCGATTTTCCAAACGCTTGATATACCGCATCATTTCTGACTCCGTATGATATTGATTAAAAATCGGATGCGTCATATATTCTGTTTCCCGAATTAATTTCATCGGGAAATTCATATCGCGTGGCTGAACAACCATCGCTTTAGCACTTTTTCTTTTCGCCTTGGCAAAAATTCGAATGATCTGATCAAGATCTTCCATTCCAACGGTTTCGTCCAAAGAAATTTGAACAGTATTTGAAGTGTAATGGAAATTTACTTCCTCAGCTAAAGCAATTTTCTTGATGCTTGCTTGACTTTTTTTATCCGCTTCGAAACTTAAAGTATCAAAATAAAATTCATTGGTCAGCTTATAACCCAGATCTTGCAAGTTGTCTTCTAACACTTCCGCCATGGTGTGAACTCGAGCAGCAATTTGCCGAATTCCATTTGGCCCATGATACACCGCATACATACTTGCCATGATTGCCAATAATGCTTGTGCAGTACAAATATTTGAAGTTGCTTTTTCTCTTCTAATGTGTTGCTCACGAGTCTGCAAAGCCATTCGCAAAGCAGGATTATCTTGTTCATCAACAGAAACTCCGATGATTCGACCAGGGATTTGTCGTTTGAATTGTTCCTTCGTGGCAAAGTATGCAGCGTGTGGCCCACCATAACCCATTGGCACGCCAAATCGTTGGGTATTCCCAACTACTGCATCTGCACCCCACTCTCCTGGAGGCACCAAAAGTGCCAAACTCAAAATATCAGCTGCGACAGTTACATAAATTTCTTTGTCGTTTGCCTCAGCAGCAAACGCTCGGTAATCTTCTACCGAACCATCTTTTGCAGGATATTGCAAAAGTACTCCAAATGTTTTCTCGATAAACTTGTACGAACTCCAATCTCCCCGCACCACTTTAATATTCAATGGTTCCGCGCGAGTGATTAAAATATCAAAAGTTTGATCTAACACTTTATTATCAACAAAAAAGACATTGGCAGCATCCTCTTCATTTTTGACTTTTTTATTTTTTTGAGCATAAAACATGGCCATCGCTTCAGCAGCAGCCGTTCCTTCGTCAAGCAAAGAAGCATTAGCAATCGGCAAAGCTGTCAAGTCACTAACCATCGTTTGGAAATTCAACAATGCCTCTAATCGACCTTGGGCAATCTCCGCTTGGTATGGAGTGTATTGAGTATACCAACCTGGATTTTGAAATACATTTCTAGAAATCACCGAAGGTGTAATCGTACCATGATATCCTAAACCAATATAACTTTTGAAAACTTTATTCATTGAGGCAGTTTGCTTCAATTCTTTTAAGTAATCGTACTCGGTCATCGCATTGGGAACATTTAGTTCGCCTTTCATACGAATAGAATTGGGTACCGTTTCTTTAATCAATTGGTTGAGTGTTTTTACACCAATTGTTTTCAACATAGATTTTTCGTCAGCATCATTTACACCAACGTGACGGTTGACAAATTTGTCGTAGTGAGCAAGGTTAAACATCTCTATTTTTTATTTTTTTATGTAAAAAAATGTCGGCCAATTTTGTAATGGCAAAGTTAACGTTTTGGGTTGTTATTTTAGTAAAATAAAAGGAATAGAAATGGGAAAAGTTTAGAGGAAAATAATCTTTGACTTTGGTGTGACGGAAAGGAGCAACAATCAATAAACAATATGGATATTCACTCCATTACTTTTTTTTGTTCCATTTTGTTTATAAAGAAGAAAAATGAAGAATTGTCACCTTTTCAAATACTGCTTCGAAGTCAAAATCTCCATTCAAAATTGATCAATCACCATTACTCCCGTCGAAGGATACTTATTCATCTTTGTCAAAATTTTTGCTCCTTCTTCCAGATTCACTTTTTGCCCAATCAATTTTTTTGGTTCTAATTTTCCAGACAAAATCATTTTCATCATTTCTGGATAGCGATGAGCTTGCATACCATGCGAACCTATAATTTCCAATTCATTTGAAATAACTCTTCCCATTGGGATAGGTGGATCAGCCTCTTTTCCAGCTAACAATCCAATTTGCACATGCCGTCCTCTTTTTCTCAAAGACAAAATGGCATCTCGACAAGTTTGTTGACTTCCCAATGCATCTATCGTGAGATGAGCACCGCCCGAAGTTAAGTTTTGAATAGATTCTGTCAGGCTATCTACGTTCTTAGAATTGATTGTAAAAACTGCTCCTACTGTTTTTGCGAAGGCTAATTTTTCCTCCTCAATATCAATTGCCACAACATTCGCTCCCATTGCATTGGCAATCATGATCGCTGATAATCCAACTCCTCCACATCCAAAAACTGCCACCCACTCTCCCCCACTTACTCGACCTTGATCGACCACCGCTCGGAAGGAAGTGATAAATCGACAACCCAAGGAAGCAGCTTCCACAAAATCCATTTGCTCAGGTAATCGAACTAAATTTTCGTCCGCAAACCTAATATTCACAAATTCCGCAAAAGATCCCCAAGCCGTAAAACCAGGTTGAAAATAATTATCACAAATTTGCTGGTTGCCACTATTGCATTGAGAACAAGTTCCACAGCCAACAGAAAAAGGAACGGTCACTCGATCTCCAATTTTCCAGCGTTGTACTTTTTTTCCAATTGCTTTGACAACTCCTGCTAATTCATGTCCAGGCACATGTGGTAGTTGAATATCCCCATCATGCCCCATCCAACCATGCCAATCACTCCGACAGATACCTGTTGCTTCGACTCGAATAACTACTGAATCTTCGGAAGGAGTTGGATCTGGAACTTGTTCGATGTTTAGCGGACTTTGGAAGGAAGTAAATAGAGCTGCTTTCATTTTTTGGTAGTATTAAGAGACTGTTTTGAATTATGTCGCTAATTTTTTTATGCGTCATTTTTCACCACAT
>CAYGRM010000474.1:0-4632 GCA_964352225.1 uncultured Saprospiraceae bacterium
AATGAAATACTGATCTAATGATTACATAGACATTACTGGAGCTTCCCAATTTTTAGCAACTCGAATTAAAATAAATCCAAGGATTACATGCCAAAACATCCACAGCAAAAAACTTCCTTCTTGCCCCTCCCAAAATGCTGAAAGAATATACTTCATTTCCAGATCATCGCTTACATGAAGTTGCGCATATTGGTATTCGTACATCCGAAAATACATCACATAAAAAATACAAGCAATCGTCGTAAAAATGCTCAAACCATGAACGATGTAACCGATTCGGCCTATTTTTAACCAACCTGAAGCCTCAGCAGATTCCTTCTTTTGCTCTGCAAAAAAGTAAGCTACAGCTGCTAAAATACTTGCAACAAAAGATAAAACAATAGTCATTCGGCCGATTTGGCCAGGCAATAAATGTTCGCCAATGTACTGGATTTCGTCCATTTCTGTCTTTAAATTTTAGAGGGAATTTATTTTAGTTGTATATAATACAATTGAAAAGCAAATGAGTTTGTCATGGTACTTTCATAAAACTGAAATACCTGATTTCCAATTGAACTAGTCAACTAAATTATCCTTTCTCACTTTTTAAGTAAACTTCTTCATCCTTGTATTTTGAAGGGCATTTTAACAAAATTTCTGAAGCGATAAATTCATCTTCATTCATTTTACCCGTCAAAACAATTTGCTCTGATAATTCAAAATCCTGAGGTTTTCCTTGATTCAAAATCACTTTTCGTTCCTCTTTATTATCATCTACCATATAAAATGAAAAATAATTGGGATCTTTTATTTCATCATAGACAATCTCTTTGTCTTTGACCAAATGACCAACTACTTTTACTTTACCTTCGGTAGCTCTAGCATCTTCAAAATTAGAGTAAGTTGCTACTTCACCACCTGCTGTGATAATAAGATAAATAGCAATGCCAATCATAACCATTCCGATAAGATGTACCTTTTTCATAATCAATGGGTTTTTATTATCTATAACAATTTTTGCAAAGATAAGATGTGTAAGGTTGGTAATTTTCTTTTTTATGTAAAATTTCACCTGATTTGATTCATAAATTCAATTAATGACCATTAAACTTTTATTTGTGTTCTAAAACTTAATTCGAAATCCAGTTTCTAAGCCAAAATTGTATAAATGTTCCTCGACATCAATGCCTGAATAGGTTTGTGTAAAATGATATCGAAAGATAGGTTGGAAGAAAAATACGAGATCAAGACTATAGTTATAATCAAATCCAATTGAAACAAAAGCAGTATGATGCACCAATCGTTCGTTTCTAAAATCATCTATATCAAACTTCAAATTGAATAGAAATCCAACTCCTAATTCTGAAAATGGTTGAATCTTTTTTGATCCATAATAATATCTGAGAGCCAATGGAATTTCTAAAAATTGATGAATGGTTGAAATAATGTCTAACTCAGATTCGTAACCCGTTTTTAGGTATCGGATTCCCGTTTTTAGGGCTACTTTTTCTTCAAGTAATTCTCCTAAGTAAAAGTTGAAATTTGCTCCATATCGAAATCCATTCCTTTCTTGATCCTTTAAATTCCGAGTTTGTAAGTTGAGAATATTATCAGATTGAAGTGTTCGATAGGATTGTTCGATGGAAAAAATCGGATCAACTGACATTTGGATTTGCCCAAAAATGAAGATGGGAAAAAATAAAAGAAATGGGATTGTTTTTAGCTTCATAGTTTTTTTGAAAAAATGAAAATGGTTCTTTTTCAGGCAAGAGTAAAGGAAATTTTTATTCCCCAAAAACTATCCAGTTTTGGGCCTAAGTAATGCAACCACTCGCATCGTAACTAATAAGATGATTGGCAAAGTGGCGGAATGAAATTCTTGTGGTAATATTTTCCAAAATAAAATTAACAATACATTTACAACTAATGTTGCCCATAAATATTTTTTCCAAAAACCATTTAAATTATTGCGTAAAGTATTGATAGCCAATAAGATATGAAAAGGATTCATCCAAATCATATTTAAGTTTTTGTGACAAACTTCATGATCTGTTCCTACCCACATAAATACAAAAAGGGCACCTGATAATCCTAAAAGCAGAAATAAGGTAAAGTCAATCACTTTTGTAAATGTATTGTTTTTAGCAAAAAATAAAAACCCCGTCAAGCCGCATAAAAACCAAAAAAGCAACAAAGGAGTAATACTGAAACGTGGAACTCTTGGTGGTTTTTTTTGAAGAACAATTATCGAATTGGGCTGAACGAGAGGCACCGCATTTCGAAGTGTTCCAAAGGTGAAATTTTTAGAAAGATGATCTGGAAGATAGGTTTCTCCCTCAAAATCTGCTATTTCATCAGCTGGCATTCCTAAAATTAAATCCATACCAAAATCCGCCCAAGGACTTTTAGGATAAATATCTCCATCAATATAATAGTCCAACTGTTGCCGATAAGTAATATATTTTTTTTCAGGTATCTGGTAAGTTAAATTATTTTCCAAAGTATCTTTTAGCACATCAAAAACTCTACTAGAGCAATTATCATAAAAGAAATCGTATTGGTAATAAGCATTTTCTGGTTTAGCATTGCGGAGCAAATAATCAAAAACTATTTGTTTTTCAGATTGATTAAAATTAAAAACTTGCTCAATCACTCGACGATTTTGAACTTTATATTGATACTCAAATCGTCGATATTGATCTACTCCTAATTTGTATAGCAATTTTCCTCTTACAAATTTTACGACAAAACCGGGCGTATCAAAATCAAAAATACCATAGTTGAAAACTAAATCTATTCCTTGAGATGAATCATTTACCCGAACTGCAGTATGTCCAAAGAGCTCATAGATCGCCTCTCCCGGTGAGCAAGTCAGCAAGCTAATTTTTGCATTCGAACTTAAAAGTCTAGATTGGGCAGAGATACTTCCACAAAAAAATATTAAGATAAAAAGGAAGAGAAGTTTTTTCATATTATTAAAACCTGTATTTTTGAATTATGAGCAATAACGAGCAGCAAATTACAAATAATACCATAGTTAGTCTTACCAATGCCTCCATTTTTCAACAACAAAATATGGTACTGGAGGAAGTGAACTTGAAAATTGATCGAGGGGAGTTTTGCTATTTGATTGGGAAAACGGGAAGTGGGAAATCAAGTTTACTGAAAACATTATATGGTGACTTAGTTTTTAAAAACGGAATTGGGCAAGTGGCGGGATTTGATTTGAGTAAGTTAAATCGAAAAACAATTCCAATGCTCCGAAGGAAACTGGGTATTGTTTTTCAGGATTTTAATTTATTAGGAGACCGAACGGTAGGGGAGAACCTTGATTTTGTCCTACAGGCAACTGGTTGGAAAGATGCCGCTAAGCGAAAAAGTCGAATCAATGATATTTTAACGGATGTTGGCTTGTTTCATAAAAGTTTTAAAATGCCACATGAAATTTCTGGAGGGGAACAGCAAAGAGTGGTCATTGCTAGAGCATTGCTTAATTCTCCAGAGTTAATTTTGGCTGATGAGCCGACTGGGAACCTCGATCCAGAAACTAGTGATGAAATTTTATTTTTGCTTCGAGACTTAGCTCGTAATAATAATACAGCTGTAATTTTCGCGACTCATGATTATCGGATTTTAGAAAAATTCAATGGACGAATTATTCGATGTCAAAAGGGAAAAGTCTTGGACGAGGAAAATTTTGTTTTTTAAGAAATAAAAAATTTTATAAAAGGCTTAGGACTTTCAGATTTTTAAAAATTTGGAAGTCTTTTTTTTGATCAGAAACATTTTTTAGGAATAGGTTTAGGCACCTGATTATTAAAAAAAAGTAAAAACGTATGATTATTTTTTAACATAAAAATAATTGACTTTTTACAAAATAAAACCCATCTTAAAGATGTTACTATTTTGTATTGTGTCGTTATGACCAAAAAAGCTATAAAAAGAAATTCTAAAACTAATTAACTGAAGAGTTAAAAATCAACTTTCAATTCTATTGATTTTTCTTGAATGTTAAATAATCAAAACAAAATCTATCGAAAAAAAAATTACCATTCTGTATTCTTCCAATTAGTTTAGTTTATCGCTAGAGTATTCACATAGCATGATTTTCTTAGATGTATTTTACCATTGATGAGGTAGTTATAACACTATAATTACAAGTCAGATGTGAAAGTATATTTTTATTAAAAATCGTTTGAAGCAACGTTTTGAATTTTTCTTGCATATAAGAATTAGAAGCTAAAATGGAATTTCTCTTTTTTAAAAAACAAATTAATCTTCAAAGTTCAGGTGTCTCATTTCCTTAAAAGAATGGAAATAAAAAAATGAGAAAAGTCTAAAACTTAAATTAAAAACAAGACCAGTTTCATTTATTTTTTCTTTTAGATTTTAATGAATTTTTAAGTATCCTTATTTTTGACAAACAGAATAATGTGTTGTTTTTTTTAATTAAATGAAATTATATTTAAAAATTACAATGAAATTATCTTGTTATTGAAATATAATTTTACAATTACTTAAAAAAAAAGTAACCTAAAGTTGTGATTTATTAAAAATAAAAGCTGTTATTTGCGCCCGATTTGGAAACATGACAATTAGTTTTCTTTTTTTGGAAAAAGAAAAAATATAGTAGGGGAAATCCAAATATGAGGT
>CAYGRM010000475.1:0-4609 GCA_964352225.1 uncultured Saprospiraceae bacterium
TGCCAGAGCATTTCCTATTTTTTCTTTTTTGGAAAAATGAAAAATCGTCAACTTTCGATTTGGAATATCAAAATCTAAATTTTTGATTTCTGAAATTTCAGCAAGCTTCAACCGAATGAGATTTTCTTCTGAAGGGCAATCCATTTGTGAGATTTCAAAGATTGTTTTTTGCATATCAGTTTTACTTTTTCCAAAAAAAAATAAAAATAGTAAATATTCACACACCAAAAATTTTACTTTTTTAATCTATTAGGAAAAATTAAAAAGGTAATTTGGTTGGCGGGTGGTACTTTTTGAATTTTATTTACAAAGGTTTAATAAATAAAACGAATCCAATTCACTACTTTTGTTCTTTTCAAATCCAAGGTAATGGAGCCTACCCCACGGAGATGAGGTTATTTTAATAGCAGAGGACAATGTTAGTCGACACACATACACATATATATTTAGATCAGTTCGATGAAGATCGAGCAGAAATGATGCAGCGTGCAAAAGATAATGGAGTAGAAAAATTCTACCTACCAAATATAGATAGCACCTCAATTGATGCTATGTTGTATTTGGAAAAATCATATCCAGAAACTTGCATCGCTATGATGGGATTGCATCCTTGTTCTGTCAAAGAAAATTATCAGGAAGAGTTAGCAATAGTAAAAGAATGGTTGGACAAGCGATATTTTTGTGCGATAGGAGAGATCGGAATTGATTTACATTGGGATGCCTCGACTTTTGAAATTCAAAGGGAAGCTTTCCGAACTCAAATCAATTGGGCAAAAGAACTAGATATTCCAATTGTAATTCATTCTCGAAAATCGACACAAGAAGTTATAGAAGTGTTGAAGGAGGAAAAAGACGATCGATTGCGAGGAATCTTCCATTGTTTTGGAGGATCAGCTGAAGAGGCCCATGAGATAATAGATTTAGGATTCCATTTAGGAATTGGAGGTGTGGTGACTTTTAAGAAAGCTGGTTTGGATAAGACGATGGAGGAAGTTTCTTTGGAAAATGTAGTATTAGAAACAGATTCTCCTTATCTAGCACCAACGCCATTTCGAGGGAAAAGAAATGAAAGTGGATACGTCAAATTAGTTGCTGAAAAGTTGGCAATGATCAAAAATATAAGCTTAACAGAAGTGGCAAAAATTACTTCTGAAAATGCCCAAGGTATTTTTGGGCGAAAAGAGAAATTTTAATCTGAATTTTAGAAGTGGAGGAATAATCAAACTCAAAGATTTAGAATTTAAAAACTGCATAAATAGCTGATAATCATAGTTTTTTGAATAGATAGTGTATTTTTACCAATAAAATACATTTTATATGTATGGAGTTTTGGAAAATTTTGAAAATTTAATTTTATTTACATTTTCTGTGAATAGCCTAATACCAAAGGGTATCATTAAAAGGCAAAAAAATGAGGATTTAAACCTTGCTTTAAGCATGAAATTGGAGAGTTGGCCGAGTGGCTTAAGGCGCACGCTTGGAAAGCGTGTATACTAGAGATGGTATCAAGGGTTCGAATCCCTTACTCTCCGCTGAACTTGATATAATTACTGATCGCAAGTTGTATAGTTGATAACTGATTTAATTTTTGAACAGTTTGAAAGTTGAATCAAAAAAACGAATCAACCAACTAATTATCAACCAACAACAATTCCGATAGATTCGGATGAAATAATTTAATTTTTTAACTAAAAAACAATCGTAAAACCTTTTGACTATGCGAAAAATTATTGCACTTCTGCTTGTATTCGCTCTTTGTATGACTACAGGAGCATTTGAAATGTTAGCTCAAGACGGCGCTGCTGCCGCTGATGCTGGCGGATTCCAAATTTTGAAGAAATACTTCATCGATGGAGGTTGGCAGTTTATGAGTTTGGTATTGGTTTGTTTAATCTTAGGATTAGCTTTCTGTATCGAAAGAATTATTACGCTTAATATCGCTAGCGCGAATACTGATAAATTAATGTCTCAAATTGATGAGAACTTAAAATCAGGAAACGTGAATGGTGCTATGGAAGTATGTAAATCAACTCAAGGCCCAACAGCAACTATCCTATATGAAGGATTAAGACAAGCTAACAATGGTCCTGAAGCTGTAGAAAAATCTATTGTTTCTTATGGTTCTGTTCAAATGGGACTTTTAGAGAAAGGATTAGTTTGGATTTCTCTTTTTATTGCGATTGCACCGATGCTTGGGTTTATGGGTACGGTAATCGGGATGATTGGAGCCTTCGAAAAAATTGCAACAGTAGGTGAACTTTCTCCTGCGGTAGTTGCCGATGGTATTAAAGTAGCCTTATTGACCACGGTATTTGGTCTGGTTACAGCAATTATTCTTCAAATTTTTTATAACTACATCATCTCTAAAGTAGATAGTATCGTAGGAAAAATGGAAGATGCTTCTATTGCATTAGTAGATGTAATGGCTAGCAACAATGTTTTTAAATAATCAATTAAAACGAAGAATAATATTATGTATAAATTTTTAACCAAAAATGGGCAAACCATCTCGTTTATCGCTGGTGCAGTTCTCGTAATAGCTTTCTACGCTTTAATCGTTTCAAGTGGAGATTACGAAACATTTACCGCAATGGATGCTGATGGTGTAAAAGACGAAGCAAGATATGGATTTGGCTTATTCGATTTTGGAATTGGGGTTACAGTTCTACTGATTGCAGTAGGAGCTTTTCTGATGTTAGGATTTGGACTTTTCCAATCAATAACTAACATTAAAGGTTCTTTAGGAGCTGTAGCAGGATTGGCTTTAATCGGGATTATCTTTGCTATCGGATATTCAACAACTGATCTTGAAACTTCTGGCGAAGTTTATAATGTAGCTAAAAAGTTTGGATTAGAAGATTCTACCAGAAAATTTGTAGGAGGTTCTATTACAACTGGCGTAGCTATGATTGGACTTGCAACATTAGGAATCGTTGTTTCAGAAATTCGTAACTTCTTTAAATAATTCAACTATGTTAAAGAAAAAAGGAAGCAAAGGACGACAGTCCAACGAAATCAATGCGGGGTCTATGGCAGATATCGCTTTCTTACTCTTGATCTTTTTCTTGGTAACTACTCAGATTGCTGAGGACAAAGGGGTGTTAACTCAACTTCCACCTTGGTCTGATGACGAACCTGATATTACCAAATTAAAAGAACGAAATGTTTATTCAGTTTTAGTGAATGCTAATAATGAATTATTGGTCAGAAACGAGCCGATGCAAGCAAGAGATTTAAGAAAGAATGCAAAGGAGTTTATTTCTAATCCAGAAAATAGACCTGATTACGCAGAGAAACCTGAAAAAGCAATTATCTCATTGAAAAACGATAGAGGAACAAAATATAAAACCTATATCGAAGTATTAAATGAGCTAAAAGGTGCATACAACGAACTAAGAAATGAAATGTCAGAACGAATGCATGGGAAACCCTATGAATTCCTAGATTCAGAAGATCAAAAAGTCATTAGGAATAAGATTCCTTTGATTATTTCTGAAGCCGAACCTACTGCATTTGGTGAAGAAGGTTAGGTGCTTTACTAAATTATTTTAGTAAAACTTAGTCGAAAAACTACCTTATTTATTCACCAATCTTTTTTAAAAGAAAGATTAAAAAAATTAATCATGGGCAAATTTAATGAAGGTAAAGGAAAGGAAGTTCCAGCTGTATCAACGGCTTCGCTCCCTGACATTATTTTTATGTTGCTTTTCTTCTTTATGGTGACCACAGTACTTCGTGAGAATACTCTCAAGGTAGATGTAGTTACTCCGAAAGCAACAGAGTTGACAAAATTGATACATAAAACTTTGGTTAATACTATTCACGTAGGAAAACCCAAAGAGCAGTATCAACAAATATATGGTACTGCACCAATGCTTCAATTGGGGGATGCAGTTTCTCAACCAAAGGATATTCCTTTGTTTTTAGAGAACTTCAAGCAGAAAGTACCTGAGAGTAAAAGAGGGTTAATTATTTCTTCTTTGAAAGTAGATGGAGATGTTACGATGGGAATCCTTCAAGACATCAAAACTAAACTCAGACAATCTAATCAACTCAAAATAAATTATTCAGCTAAAGTGAAAGAGCAACAATAATTTATTTGACAAAATATAAAAAGGTCATTTCGAGAAATCGAAATGACCTTTTTTTGTACGATCTAGGTTTATTCCGTTATTGTAATTATCGCAATCGATCAGCAGATCGAACTAATTTCTCATCCTTAGAAATTCCTCTTTGTGCTAATAGAGCAAAAATTACAAATAAGATAGGAAGCCCAACACCTAATTGCTCTTGAACCTCAGCAGCTCCAGTTTTTGTCCCATCTTGATATAAAAAAACTAGCACTAAAACAATTCCAATCACATCAGCAATGATAGCAAATCGACCCATTAATAACTGTTGTTTTCTATTGTTAAATAGGAAGATACTGATTAAAGCAAGAGCTCCTGCTCCACAAAAAAGTGCTAGAAGAGCAGCGTGGTCGTTGATATTATAAATTCCATCTGCAAATAGAGAAGTCTCATCAGAACTTTGAGCAGAGGTAGCAAATGGTAGCGCAAATAACCCAAATGCACAAGCTGCAGCTAATGCTAGGTAGATAGTTTGAATT
>CAYGRM010000476.1:0-4596 GCA_964352225.1 uncultured Saprospiraceae bacterium
AGACGAGACTGAGCCTTTTATCGAAAAATATTTCAAGAAAGTCAACGAGTAGCATCTCTCCGGCTAGCGGGGGCTGGGGAGTGAATTTTCCCAACTTAAAAAATAAGTTCACTTTATTAATTCTCATTACATGCTCTATTTTCTTTTTTTCATGTGGCCCCAATTATATTTTGGATGAAAAAAAAGAAATCGCAAATGACCAATGGACTTACTCAGATTCACTTTCCTTTATTGTTGATATTCCTGACACAAATAGATTTTACAATTTGTATTTAGACATTGAGCACTTAACTGAGTACTCTTTCCAAAATATGTACATCCGTTTACATTCCATTTTCCCTGGTGGAAAAAGAGTGACGGAACAAGTATCAATTGAGTTAATTGGACATGGTGGTCGATGGAATGGTGACTGCAATAGCGATGAATGTGATTATCGAATGTCAATTCATGAAAACGCATTTTTTAATCAAACTGGAAAACATACTTTTGTCATCGAACAATTTATGCGAAAAGATCCATTGGAAGGAATTCAAAGTATTGCCTTTCGGATAGAAGATACCGGTAAGTCGAGGGAATCTGAAAATTGAATGCAGAGACGGGGAGATGCAGCGTTTTAAATTTTTCTGAGAAAAATTCTCTGCGCCTCTCCGTCTCTCCATTCAAAAATAAAACAAAAAACATGAAACGAAAATCATATCAACTCAAAGCAGGTAGCGTCAAAAACCTTCAGCTCGTAGAAAGTGAACTACCCGATCCTTCCGCTGGAGAAATTACCATTCAAGTCAAAAGCATAGGATTTAATTTCGCAGATATTTTTGCTATTTGGGGATTGTACGGAGCAACACCAGAAGGAGTTTTTATTCCAGGCTTGGAATATGCCGGTATCGTTGCAAAAGTAGGAGAAGGTGTTACGAATGTAAAAGTTGGCGATAAAATAATGGGAGTCACTCGTTTTGGCGCTTACTCGACTCATCTAAATATTGATTCGAGATATGTGATTCCATTACCAAAGAATTGGAGTTTTGAAGAAGGGGCAGCATATCTTGTTCAAGTTTTGACTGCGTACTATGGCTTATTGTATTTGGGGAATTTACAAAAAGGAAATACAGTATTAGTTCATTCGGCAGCAGGTGGAGTTGGAATCTGGGCGAATCGGATTGCTAAAAAATATGATGCATTCACTATCGGTTCAATTGGTAATGATACTAAAATTGATTTCTGTAAAAAGGAAGGTTATGATCGAGTGATTGTTCGAAGTGGAAATTTTGCCAACGATTTAAAAGAGAGTTTAGAAGGAAAAGAATTAAACATCATCATGGAATGTATTGGTGGAAAAATCTTCCAAGAAGGTTTTGAAATATTAGCACCGCAAGGTCGAGCAATAGTTTACGGAGCAGCTCGCTATGCTTCAGTTGGGAATCGTCCGAACTATTTTAAATTATTGTATCAGTTTTTGACACGCCCAAAAATTGATCCTCAAAAATTACCAGAGATGAATAAATCGCTGATGGGATTTAATTTGATTTGGTTGTACGAACGAGCAGAATTGATGCACGAGTTGTTGAGTGATTTGGAAAAATTAGATTTAGGAAAACCTCACGTAGGGCACACATTTCCTTTTGAAAAAATAAAAGATGCGATCCATTTATTTCAAAGTGGAAAAACAATTGGAAAAGTAGTTTTAACTATTACAGATTAATCTAAACCTTTCCTTAAAAACTAAGTTTTACGTTTGTTAAAAAATACAATACTAGTAAAAAAATAAATGGATTCACTTACACAAGTTATTTTAGGAGCTGCGACAGGCGAGGCTGCGAAGGGAAAAAAATTAGGTAACAAGGCGATGTTTTGGGGAGCGGTCGGAGGAACGATTCCAGACTTTGATGTGCTTATAGGATCGACATTAGAGAAGTTGGGATTCGTAGATGAGATGTGGGCGTTGGCTTTTCATCGACATATTACACACTCCATATTTTTCGCTTGTACGATGCCTTTTTTGTTAGCGGCAATTGTGAATTGGCATTATAAAAATCCAAATCGGAAATATTTTTCATTCATCGGGAGTATGTTGGTTTTTGGATTAGTTGGCTTTGCCGTCAATTATGTGTTGTATGTTTTAGGTGGAGAGAATATAAATTTTGCTGCACTTGGAGGGACAGCTTTTGTAGGAGCATTGTTAGGTTTTTTCTTTTACAAACGTTTTTTCAATAGAAAGTTGAGTGAGGTAAATGCCTCTTGGCAGGACTTTTTTTGGGTTTTCTTTTGGTCCATTTTTACCCATCCACTTTTAGATTGTTGTACGACTTATGGAACTCAACTTTTTCAACCATTTTCAGATTATCGAGTGGGATTTAATAATGTAGCGGTGGCTGATTTATTTTATACACTTCCATTTTTGCTTTGCTTGGTGGGTGCGAGATTATTTTTGAAAAATACTTTTTGGCGAAAACTATTGTTATGGTTAGGGATTGGCTGGAGTTGTGTTTATTTGTTGTGGACAGTTTATAATAAGCATCAGGTGAATCAAGTTTTTGAAAAATCACTACGAGCGCAAGGGATTGAATATCAACGATATATGACTAGCCCAGCGTTATTTAGTAATTTTCTTTGGACAGGAACTGCAGAGGGCGAAGATGCCTATTATCAAGCGAGTTATTCGACGTTTGATAAAGATCCATTGATTCCTAAATTTAAAGTTTTACCTAAACATCATGAGTGGATCGAGCAATATGAGAATGAGAAATCAATCAAAACATTAAAATGGTTTTCGAATGATTACTACTCTATTTTGAAACGTCAAGATGGAAAATTACAGCTTAATGATTTACGTTTTGGAACCTTTACGGATACCGAAACACCACAAGAGGATGAGTTTGTTTTTAGGTTTATTTTGGAAGAGAAGGATGGTCAATTGGAGGCTCATGAAGGAGATAGAAACCGAGGTGATGGAATTTTTCAAACACTTTATGAGCGAACGATGGGAAGATAATTCTTATGGTTAAATTGGTTTGAAAAAAATAAACCCGAATCCTCAACTTGAAGATTCGGGTTTATTTTTTAGTAAGATTTAC
The DNA here is from genome assembly GCA_964352225.1 of uncultured Saprospiraceae bacterium. GTDB lineage: Bacteria > Bacteroidota > Bacteroidia > Chitinophagales > Saprospiraceae > CAJQQY01. The sequence continues at coordinate 3,072 of CAYGRM010000476.1, forward strand.
TTATGCTAACTCATTTCTTATTTCAACCAAAGTTTTTTTTAAAATATGTTGAGTTCGGTTCATTTCTGATCTTAAATTTTCCAAATTTGTATTTGAAAGTTTAACTAAAGGTAATCGAACATCTCGTTGGCAAAAATTTAAAATCTCCATTGCTCCTTTTATTCCTGCAGGATTTCCTTCGCAGTATAGCCATTGATGAACATCTAGGAGCGCTTCGTTGATGAAATTAGCCGTTTTTAAGTCACCCTCCAATCCTGCATTGATCATCGTGGAAAATTCACGTGGGAAAGCATTAGCAATTACAGAAATAACTCCATCACCACCACAAGCAAGCAAAGGTAAACAAGTTGGGTCATCACCCGAAAGTACTGAAAAGTGAGCAGGTTTGTTTTTGATGGTTTTCATGCCTTGTACTAAGTCGCCAGAGGCATCTTTGACTGCTACAAATTTTTCACTAGCATTAGCTAATCGGACAATTGTTTCAGCACTAATATTCGAGGCAGTTCGACCAGGTACATTATAAATGATAATTGGAACTGGTGAAACTTTTGCAATTTCCATATAGTGTTGAAAAATTCCTTCTTGAGTCGGTTTGTTATAAGCAGGACTGCTAGAAAGAATTCCTGCGAAACCATCAAAGTCGAAAGATTTAATTCTTTCGGCAAGGGCACGAGTATCATTTCTACCAAAAAGTCCAGCGACAATTGGTACCCGCTCCTTTACTATTTTTTTTGTAAAATTTAAAACAGCAAGACATTCATTGGAACTTAAAGTAATTGCTTCACCCGTAGTTCCTAGAGATACGATATAGTCTACTCCACCATCAATCTGAAATTCTAAAATTTTTTCTAGTGCAGTAAAATCAACTTTTCCATCTGCTAAAAATGGAGTAACAACTGCAACACCTGTACCTCTAAACTGTGGCTTCATAAACTGGACTATTTATTCTATTTAGGAAAAAATCTACTTGCTTAATTAAATGATCAATGCCTTTGCTATCAGGAATGTCAATCATCAGATCAAAACAATTGGAATTATCGGATAATGGGCCTACTCGTAAATTAGCTTTTGACAAAGCAGAAATAAACTCGATTGGATAATTTTTTCCTAAGTAAAGATTAATCAAAATGTTGAATTTTTTATTCATAAACTGATTGATCTCAGCGCTCTGTGGAATCATTCTCCAATTGACTTCATTCAAGGTGAAATATTTGAAAGAAAAACTTAAGTCCTTTTGTTTGTTTTTCACAAAACCTAGTAAGCTTACGTTTTTACCATTCTTAATCAAACTTTGAGCATATGCAGTCACTTTATTTCGACTTGAAGGGTCGGTTGCATCAAACAAAATTCCAATGGATTTTGCGATATCAAATTCGACAGAAGTTCTATTAATATTTATTTGAGAAAGTTTTTGGTTTAAATGAGTTTCAAAAAAGTAAAATCTAATTTTTGAAATAATACTCATGGTGCTTTAATTTAGTTAACGGAAAATAGGATTCATTTTTTTATAAAAACACATTTTTGA
>CAYGRM010000477.1:0-4590 GCA_964352225.1 uncultured Saprospiraceae bacterium
GTAGAAAATTAACCAAATCCACTTTGTCTTGCTCAGTCAATAATAAACCAGTCGCTATAGTATTTAAAACGGTTTGGTCAGCGGTGGTGGATTCCTTTAGGATTTTTTTGAAAAACTTTTTCGTACTGGGGGGAGGTAGGCGGTAAGCATCCGACCAACTACACGGGCGCAAAAAAAACCGAAGCCGCCAACTAGCCTCGGTATTTAGAAAGAGTGTTTATAGAGTTTCTAGGATGTTGTGTTAACTTTGGTATATTCGGTTTTTTTGTTTTTTCTCCAATGCCCAATTTTGTGGAAGCAACTTTTCCAATTCTGACATTTTCGTATCAGGTAATTTTTCCAAAACATCCTTGAGCCAATCATAAGGATTAATGTTGTGCTCCATGCAAGTCGCAAAAAAAGAATACATCATCGTTATATTTTGACGAGCTTGATGATTCCACAAAGGTATAAGAAATCAGGCTTATTGTTACACCTTTTGGCTATACCTTTTTTATTTTTATTGGAATAAAATTGTTGGCGGAAAAGAGTTATTTTCCAGTTAAATATTGTTTACGCCAATGGCCAAAAGTGGCGATGCTGAGTTGTTGCTTTTGCAAAATAAGACTTGGTTTAGTCCACTTTCGATTTGTTGGTCGATGTAGTGGAACATTTCTACTTTGCGAATAAGTTGGCTTTTTTTGTCGCTTATGTAATTGTTTTTGATGAACAGCAAACTTAGTATAGATCAGTTATTCTATACGAGATGTTGATAGTCGGATGGATACCATCATTAATTAAAATGATGACTGTTTATATTTTTAGCAAAAGAAATTTTAATTAAATATTCCCTTTCAATATTTCTCTTGAAATAACTAATTTTTGAATTTCAGAAGTTCCTTCTCCAATGGTCAATAATTTAGAATCACGAAGAAATTTCTCAACAGGGAAATCTTTAGTAAATCCATATCCTCCAAAAATTTGTACGCCTTCATTCGCACATTCAACCGCTACTTCTGAGGCATAGTATTTTGCCATAGCACCTTCTTTGGTCATTTTCTTTCCAGCATTTTTTAAATCAGCAGCTCGACGTGTCAATAATTCAGCAGCTTGAATTTTAGTAGACATATCAGCTAATTTAAAACCAATAGCTTGAAAAGAGGAAATAGGTTTTCCAAATTGCTCTCGCTCTTGTGCATATTTTACAGAAGCTTCATAGGCTCCTTTGGCGATACCTAAAGACAATGCAGCAATAGAAATTCGACCGCCGTCTAAGATTTTCATCGATTGAATAAAGCCATCACCAATTTCACCAAGAACTTGACTTTTGTGAATTTTACAATCACTAAAAATCATCTCAGCTGTTTCACTAGCTCGCATTCCTAATTTATTTTCTTTTTTCCCAGCCTCAAAACCTGGCGTTCCTCTTTCTACAATAAATGCAGTCATTCCATGGCTATCCAATAACTCTCCAGTTCTTGCAATGACAACCGCAACCTCTCCAGATTTTCCATGCGTAATGAAATTCTTAGCACCATTTAGGATGTAGTGATCGCCATCTTTGATCGCCACACATTTCATGCGACCTGCATCACTACCAGTATTTGGTTCTGTTAATCCCCAAGCACCAATCCATTCACCTGTTGCTAATTTTGGAAGATATTTTCTCTTTTGTTCTTCATTTCCAAAAGCCATGATATGTCCTGTGCAAAGTGAGTTGTGAGCAGCAACGGATAAACCAATTGAACCACACACTTTTCCAATTTCAGTTAAGATTGAAATATATTCTTGGTAGCCTAAGCCTGAACCATTATATTCTGCCGGGACAAGGACTCCTAGAAATCCAAGTTCACCTAATTTACGCATCGTATCTATAGGGAAAAATTGTGCTTCATCCCATTCCATAACATGTGGTCGGATGTGATTTTCTGCAAAATCTTTTGCACTTTGTTCGATCATCTGAAGATTTTCCAAAAATGTTTCTGTCTGTACAGTCATTAGATCTTTTTTTCAATAATTATAAAATGGTTAAATAAAGTGTTGACGTGCAGTAAAAGTCTGCAGCATTTATTTGCGAAATTTCGCTTTGAGTTTGGTAAAAGGTACGTTCAAATTCGTTCGATCATGCTTTTTCTAAAAAGCCCTCAAAACTAACGCTTTTACTTTATTTTAAACTAAAAAAAAGGAGAATAGTTTTGCACTTAGCAATTTTCCTATGGATAATTTTTCTTACTAAATATTCGAAAATTTAAAATTTGTTTAGCATTGAGAGCAAAGTATGGTTCTTGTGTGGTTAGAAATAATAAAGGAGATCGATCGAAGATAATGGTTCGATTGGTATATTCTAAAAACAAAATAGTTCCTTCTTTTGGTTTTATTCCAAAACCTAGCGTATAAAATCTTTGTTGAGTTCGGCTAATGTTTGAATTGATAAAATAACGTATTTCGTAATCAACTTTGACATAGGTCTTTTTGATTGGGCTAAATAGAATTTTGGTAAATGCATTTATTTCGCTCAAGTATAGATTCTGAGTTTCTATTAAATGTCCCCATTCTCCATTCCTCTTTTCGTGATATTTTTCTGGAAAATAAACAAAACTTCTATCTCCATATCCAAGTGAGGGTAAATCTAAATGTCGATAAAATTGATTATTAGTGTATGCTATATTCACATGTAAACCTGTATTTCTTTTTTTTAAGTTCCATTCTATAAAAGATCGAAGGAAGCTTTCTCTTTGGTAAATGATATTTGAAAAGGAGAGGTAGTTTTTAAAAGAAAGATCTTTTTGATCGATTAATAAATTATAAAAATTGGCAGATTCTTTAGAGTCAAAATTTGTGGTGTAAATCAAAGAAGTATTGGAGTAGTGATTGCTCCTTGGTTGATTTATAAACTTATTTTCAGCTTCCTTGAAGTATGCTATTGGTTCGATTTCAAAGCCACTTTGGAAGTCGAAAATATCTTCTTCAGATAATTCAAGGTCAAAATATGGAGGTAACTCATCAGGAGAAAATGGTTTAATCGTTTGATCCAAATAAAATGAATGATGGTAGATATATTGACTTGGAATTTCTTTTTTAGTTTTCAATTCAATCAACTCATATCGAAGCTCTATGGTCGATATAAAATAACTTGGGAAGTCATTTTTTAAGGTGTCTTGTGCGAAAAGTAAATTTGTTGAAATTAGTAAAATTATAGAGTAGAGAAACTTCATTTATTTTTGTTATTAGTTTTTTATTTTTTAAGCAACTTCAATATTTATATTTTCCATCCCACATAGATTTTAATCTTTGTCTAATTTTTTCCTCCGCCACATTCTCAGATGGTTCATAAAATTTGGACTTAGAAATTTTCTCAGGTAAAAATTCTAAATCTACAAAGTTGTTTTGGTGATCATGCGCATACTTATAATCTTTGCCATAATCCAAACTTTTCATCAATTTGGTTGGCGCATTTCTCAAAGGTAAAGGGACTGGGAGACCTCCCGTTTCACGTACCATTTTTTGAGCATTTCCGATAGCTAAATAAGCTGAATTACTTTTCGCAGAGGTAGCTAAATAAATAGCAGTTTGTGATAGAATAATTCTTGCTTCTGGTAGCCCAACTGCTTGCACCGCTTGAAAACAGGTGGTCGCCATCAACAATGCATTTGGATTAGCCAACCCAATATCTTCCGAAGCCGAAATCATCATTCGTCGACAAATGAATTTTACATCCTCGCCTCCTTCCACCATACGTGCTAACCAATAAACCGCTCCATTAGGATCGCTCCCTCTGATACTTTTGATAAATGCAGAAATGACATCATAGTGTTGTTCACCGCCTTTATCGTACATGGCGATGTTTTGTTGTAACAATGACTTTACAAGTTCGTTGGTGATGATTAATTTCTCCTCCTTGTTGGAGAAATTGCAAACCAACTCCAAAATATTATACAGCTTCCTCGCATCACCTCCACAAAAGGTTAACATCGCTTCATACTCTTTGACCTCGACATTTTTCAATTTTAAATATTCGTCTTTGATCAATGCGTCATCAATCAATTGGATCAAATCGTCTTTGGTCAAATGCTCTAAAACATAAACTTGTGCTCTGGAAAGTAAAGCAGAGATAACCTCAAAGGAAGGATTTTCAGTAGTTGCTCCTACGAGTGTAACAATTCCTTTTTCGACTGCTCCCAACAAAGAATCTTGCTGCGATTTGGAAAAACGATGAATCTCATCAATGAATAAAATCGGGTTAGGTGCATTAAAAAAACGATTGCTCTGGGCTTTTAAAATCGTTTCCCGAATATCTTTGACACCTGAGTTGATCGCACTCAAGGCATGGAAAGGTCGATCTAAAGTATTCGCAATAATTCCAGCAAGAGTAGTTTTTCCCACTCCAGGAGGTCCCCACAAAATGATGGAAGGTATATTTCCAGATTCGATTGCTTTTCTCAAAACAGCTCCTTCTCCAACTAAGTGTTTTTGACCAATATAGTCATCCAAATTTTTAGGCCGCAATCGTTCCGCAAGTGGTTGCATTTTCTGAATTATTTTTTGATTAAAATGGTATCCCAAATTTAGGAATTTTTTTGAGGGATTAAATTATAAACGTTTTCAAAAAAT
>CAYGRM010000478.1:0-4586 GCA_964352225.1 uncultured Saprospiraceae bacterium
CCTTCCGAATAATTATAAGAAAGATTCATTGAAAAAATATCCAGTATTATATTTATTGGATGGTTCGGCGGATGAAGACTTTATACACATCAGCGGACTTGTTCAATTTTGCTCATTTTCATGGATTAACATAATTTCAGAGTCAATAGTAGTAGGAATTGGGAATGTTGACAGGAAAAGAGATTTTACTTATCCTTCCACTATGGAGATTGATAGAAAAGAATTCCCAACATCTGGGAAATCAAAGAAATTCATGGATTTTATATCTCATGAATTACAAAACTTAATTTCCAAAAATTATAGGATAACAAATGAAAAAACAATAATTGGTCAATCTCTCGGAGGATTACTAGTATCTGAAATTCTCTTCAAAAGACCAGAACTATTTGACAATTATATAATAATAAGCCCGAGCCTTTGGTGGGATAATGAAAAATTATTAAAATATGAATTGGCTAAATCATTTGAAGGAAAATCAGTTTATGTTGGAGTAGGGAAAGAAGGTGCTGACATGGAAAGACTTGCCCAGTCTTTATTCTACAAGTTGACATTAGAAAAGAAGGATGAAATAAAACTGTTTTTTGGATATTTCGAAGGACAAAATCATGGTGATACTCTTCATTTAGCAGTTTATGATGCATTCGGAAAGCTTTTTAAAAAGAAAGAAGAAAAAGTCGAGTAAAGCAGGAACTGCCAAAAGGTAGTTCCTACCCTCTCACAGAACGGTACGTGAACCTCTCGGTTCATGTCGCTTTTCAGGAAAAGCACTTCAAATAAATACTTGGAATCAAGATAGAATCTATAATAATATGAAAATGATATCATTTAAATCAACAGCAATACTATTTATAATAGGACTGATCATTTTAAATCTGATCGGATTGAAATTATATAAAAATGAAATTGACGATTATTTAAAAAAAGATATAAGCAATGAAGGAATTAGTTTAGATAGTCTTTCACTATACACACCAGAGGAAATAAATCTAAAATTTGATACTAAGTTAGGGAAGTCAATTAATGATTACTTCTCTTCCAAACAATCACACGAAGACCAGATTAAAGATTTAAAATTAATATTAAATGCATTATCCAGAATAAAAGAAGAGGCTTATGAAGATTACAAATGTGAATGTGATGGAACATGTGGGAGTGGGAAAGTAGGACGTGGCTCCGAATGTGAACGCAAAGAGCAAAAATACCTTCAGTCTAACAAAGAATATATGGATATAAAAGTCAAGTTTAATTCCATCCAAAATGATACAGAAATTTTAACCTTAGAGAAGAAAATACAAGAAGAAATAAAAGTTTTTAATGAGAATAAAGTTGAATCATCATATTCAGAAAGAATTAAGGCATTATGGCATTTAATTTTTTAACAACTCCATTTTCCAAAACTACAACTACGTTATAAACGCCTGCGGCAGGCATTTGTAATTGAAGTTCCCCCCTATCCTCCATCTGGCCATTAAAGTTGGTGACAACCTGACCAATGGAATTAATTACATATACCTGCACCAATTGATTAGTCAACTCTTCTAACAAAAGTTCAAATTTGCCATTGTTACTTGGATTGGGAAAAATACTCATGACCACGTTTTTGCTTCGTACGTTGACGACTCAGATTGGTGAGAATTCGAATGTGCCATCAAGATCCAACATTTTCAATCGGTAATAATGAGTCCCAGCTGCCAGATTCCTTTGAACAAAGGAATAATTGAAATATGTGTGTTTGTTGTTATAAAACTTTACTCCCCTGCTTACTCTACTATACAGAAGTAAAGCCAGCAAGTCGATGAGCTGTTTTGCATATTCCGAAACGTCTGACCCCCACATTCCGCTATACTGACCCCCTACCATAATTTCAAGCTAAAAACAGTAGAAGCACACAAAAATACAAATGTTAAGATAAATGTTCCGAACGTTTTCGTAAACTTTTTCCCTTCAATTCAATACGGTGTGACTTGGGGATAATTCTATCCAAAATAGCATCCGCCAAAGTAGGCTCGTCAAAATAGTCATACCACTTATTGATTGGAAGTTGAGACGAGATCATGACCGCAGCTCGCTCATATCTATCTTCCAAAATTTGTAGCAAAATTAATTTCACATCGTGAGTGATGGGCTGTAAACCAAAGTCATCAAAAATAAGCAGCGTTGCCCTGCGCATTCGATTCAACCACTTGATGAGTGATCCTTCCGTTTTTGCAATCGTGATCTGTTCGATCAAACGATTCATATTAAAATACAACGCTCGGTGTCCCATCAAACAGGCTTGATGTCCCAAGGCACAAACCAAGTAAGATTTACCACAACCGGTTGCTCCAGTCACGAGTACATTTTCCCCTCGCTCCAACCAACTGCAATTGGCTAAGGTCATCAACTGTTCTTTTTTTAAATTCCTTTTATCAGAACAGTCAATATCTTGAATGGTAGCAGGATACCTGATTTTACTCAACCTTAAGTACATTTCTGTTTTTCGATGTGTTCGATATTGTTGTTCCGCATCAAGTAACTGCGCCAATAATTCATGTGTTTCCAATTGTTGATTAATGGGTAAACCTAAAACTGTTTCATAGGCACTTGCCATACCTTGCAGTTTCATTTGTTTCATACTTTCTAAAGATGCATTTGTCATGTTATGTTTTTTTTGAAAAAATAGAAATTAAAAATACGATTCAGCTCCTCGAATATTTTCATGAGTAGGAATCGGAGGCTCATTTTTAGGTTCCTCCAGTTGGTCAAGATTGAGATTTAAAATCCTTTTGAGCATGGTGTAACTCACCTTATTTATTTTTTGACAACGAAGAGCCGCCGCTTCCAATCGCTCGTTGGAATATTTTTTGGCAAGGTGAAAAATGCCTTGGCAACTTTTATAAGATTGCTCCACATGAATGCGACTGACCAATACATTTTGGATGGCCCAATAGGTTGCTGTACCTATTTTTTCCGCTTGCGCTAAAAAATAAGCCTCATCGTAACCTTGTGATTTTTTCCATTTTTGGTGACGTTTCGGCATGTGGTCATCTTTGGTTTGGTAACGATGACCACCACGACTAATGAGCCGTGAATGTATTGTTATCCTCCGTCCTGCAAGGAAAACCTCTACTGTCTTAGAAGTGTAAACAACTTCTACCTTTTGACCAACGTATTGATGTGGTACAGAATAATAGTTTTTTTCTTCCCCTAAAAAAATATGGTAATTGCGTTGAACCTTAGCTCGTGTTACTTTTTTTATTTCAAATAATTCACTTGGTAAAGCACGCATTTGAGGTAGTTCAAAAGTGTCAAAAATACTTTTGCGAGTACCTTGTTTTTTCTGACATGGTTTTTCATTGTGTAACAAAAGTTGTTGACCAATACCTGCATTCAATGCTTCTAGACTGTGAAAAACCTCGTTGCGAAGTGGTGCATAAATTCGACGATAAACATTGCTTACTGCATTTTCTACACTTGCTTTATCCTTTGGTTTACCTGCACGGGTAGCTTGTAAGTCCAATTGGAAATGAGCACCTAGTTGTTCGCACAGTTGGGTAAACTGGGGCTCGTAGCGGTCTGCACGAGTCACGTATGATTTTAAGTTGTCTGATAAAATTGCTTTTGGAACGCCTCCAAAAAATAACAGCGCTTGATTCAACCCATAGATAAAATCGTGGAGTTTTTGACTTGGTAATGCAATTACAAAACTGTATTGACTATGCGGAAAAACGGCAACCAAAGTCTCACAAGTATGAACTTCGCCAGTATCTCGATCGACCCATTGCATTTTTTTACCTGTAAAATCTACCATCATTTCTTCGCCTGGAGTGTGCTCCATGGCTATGGTCAAATCCCTTCTTCCAATCTCTTTTCGGAGTTTCTCACAGAACATGCTGTAGCCATAACCATCTGAATACAGGGTGCGATATTCCTCCCAAAGCAATTGTCTAGTCACGCCAACTCTTCGCAATTCTTGCAGCCAATCAGTTATCTTTTCGGAGAAAATTTGTGCTCGTTTAGTTTCTTCCTGAGTTGCCTGAGGGTAAAAAATAGTACAAAACTTTTCGTCATCTAATAACAAAATACGGCTTAGATCGTCTTCGTCATATCCTTCTCTTTGTTCCTTAATATTACTTTTTAGATACGTTCGACAACGACGGATATAATCTCGAACCGTATTCTTCGATACGTTCAATTGGCGGGCTGTACCTTTAATCGATCGGGTCGTCAGGTAGTTTTTAATGATAGAATTAACTTGATCCATACGTTTAATTTTTCCCATGTTCCTGTAGTTTTTAGTTTTGATAGGATGGCTAAAAACTACGAACTTGGTTCTTTTTATTGGTATGCATCTACTGTTTTACGCAGAAAATTTAGGGGGTCAAACCTCTGGAATGGTTTTTACAACATCTGTTTTCCTAGTTTTTCCTAGGGGGTCAGTACGTCGGAATGAGGGGGTCAGTACTTTTTGGAATTGGGGGCCCAGAGCTGTCGGAATACGCACTGTTTTAAGCATTCATAATGATACCTTCTCCATTTCGATATTTTTCATCTTTTATAAAATCAAAAAATTATCATGGCTTAGAATTAAGTTATTAAACTTTTGA
>CAYGRM010000479.1:0-4558 GCA_964352225.1 uncultured Saprospiraceae bacterium
GGGAAGGGATAGCAATATTTTTCAAACAAAAACCGCAAAAGTATTAACTACTTTTGCGGTTTTTATTTTTTCAAAAAAAGAAACTTTTCCTACCAAATATTCTCAATATCCTCCATCACATAGTCGTGATCTCTGTCCACATAATAAGAGTCATCTCTTCTTTTTCTCATCAAATTATCGGGTCCGAAAATTTTTGCTAAAATTGAAATTGGGAAAAGAACTACGAAAAATACCAAACCTAAAAGAATAGGTCCAGTCACATAGTTTCCTAAAATCTCAGCAAATTTGAACCAAGCTCCTGTGATCAAATTCATCACAGTATCTGACATCATACTTAAAACACCAACTATTAATGATGTCCATAGCATCCAATCAACTTCAAATCCTTTCCAAACGCCAAAGATGAAATATAAGGCTAAAAAACCGATTACGATAACGAGAATTGCTTCTACTTTTTTTTCTCTGTTCATGATAATGAATCTTTAAATTCCCTTTGAGAATCTATTTAGTTTTTATAAATATTATTTTTATAAAAAAGGATTTACCTTCTTTCGATAGTTTATTAGTAGGCAGTAAACAGTATGCAGCAGGCAAAGTGCCAACTGCATACCGCTTACTGCTAACTGAAAATACTAGAATAATGTGTATATAAACGGAGCGATCGCAGAACCACCTCCAATTACGATTAGTATACCTAGTAGAAGGAGTAAAATAATTACCGGCGCTAACCAGAATTTTTTTCTTTCTCCCATAAATTTAAATAAGTCTTTAATAAAATCCATTTGCGTCAGTTTTTAGTTTTTCAGCGACTAGTTGATGTCCCTTTGGGTTCCAATGACCTTCAAGTAAATAGAAATGTTTTAAAATATTCGTTTCACCTGAATCAATAAAGTCCGCTGAAAGGTTATAAAAGGTTATGTTTTTATCTCTAAAATAATTGTCAAAAAATGCTTCTTGTTCGGTTTGTCCACCTTTGATTCTTGCATCAATATCATTAATCGCAGGAATATAATAAACCAAAAATTTACGACCATCGGCTTCTACTTCTTTTCTCAATTGCTCTATATAAATGGAAGTTAAATTTTTCGCTCGATCCATATCAACGCCTTCTTCGTATCTAACAATCTGATCTGGTATCAATAAATTAACCAAAACAGATTTGAGCAAAGAGAAAAAGTGTGAATGACTAATTAACCAATTATAGACTTTGCTTTTTCGTAATTTCTCTTTTGTCCCGCCAGTCAATTTCTCAAAACTTTTGGGAGCTAAGGTAGAGTCATTAATCACATTATAATATTCATTTCGAATATTATCTGCTAGGTCATTATAATGGGCAAAGTAAATAACGGTATTGGGTTGATATTTATCTTTGTAAACTTGATAAGAACGTAATGCATGATCAGTACCTCGACCTTCCACTCCAGCATTAATAATTTCGACACTATCTTTTAAAAGTGCTTGTTGCAATTCGTAAGCAAAAGTTTCTTGATCGTTGACTCCTTTTCCATAGGTAAAAGAATCCCCAATAAACATTATTTTTTTATTGACGAAATCAGGTGTCTCACCTTTGTGAGTAATCCGAAATCCGTCATCTCCATTCGTGAATTCAATTTTATAATTATGTGGTCGGTATTCACAACCTTTCAAATAAGGGATGTGCATCAAACCGATATCCTTATCATACATGAATTTTACTGGTGCTAATTGTTGCGGTACAAAAAACCGGACAATTAACTCGCATACTATCAACATAATACATGTTGATATAAGCATCGCACCAATATTAGACAACCATCTTTTCATAGTATGACTAAGTCGTTTTTGATTTTAAAAAATAAATAGTCAATTTTCCCTTTGACACATTATTTCTTTAGGGGTGAATTCTAGTCTAAAACAAACTCTTCTTTCCACTTATCTTTTTCGTCCCAATCAGGTTGTTCTGTTTTTATAAAAACATAATCGCCCACCACTAAGTAATCCATTTCCGTTCTCATAAAGCAACGGTAGGCATCCTCGGGTGTATTCACAATTGGTTCCCCTCTTACATTGAAAGAAGTATTAATCACCACAGGACATCCTGTTAATTTTTTAAATGCTGAAATCAATTGATGGTATTTCGGATTTGTTTGTTGGTGTACTGTTTGAATTCTTGCAGAAAAATCAATGTGAGTAATTGCAGGAATCGTCGAACGAACGGTATATAATTTTTCACGTTGTGGTAAATTATGATAGTTAGCTGGAACTTCTTTTTTGATTTTTTCAGCAACATCTTGCACCAACAACATATAAGGAGAAATACCTTCATGGTCAAACCAATCTTCCACATCTTCTGCCAAAACAGAAGGAGCAAATGGTCGGAATGATTCTCGGTATTTGATTTTTAAATTCATTTTTTCTTGCATCTCAGAGTTCCGAGGATCTCCGATGATACTTCTTCCTCCTAGTGCACGTGGGCCAAATTCCATTCGTCCTTGCATCCAACCAATGGCTGCACCGTCTTCAATATATTTAGCAACTTGATCACACAAGTCTTGGAAGTTGTCATATTTTTTATAGACAGCTTTAGACATTCGAGCCATTGCTTCGATTTCTTTACTCGAAGCTTCAGGGCCCAAATATGATCCTTTCATAGAATCCATCATGACACCATTTGTCACCTTTCTTTCTTTTTTGAAATAAATATAGTTAGCCACTTGAGCTGCACCCAAAGCTCCTCCAGCATCACCAGCTGCAGGTTGAATGAATACATTTTCAAAGACACCAGCTTTCACTAATTTTCCATTGGCCACACAATTCAAAGCAACTCCTCCAGCCATGCACAAGTTGTTAGAACCAGTCAATCGCTTCGCTTCTTGCGCCATTAAAATAACGATCTCTTCAGTTACTTTTTGAATCGCCATTCCTAAATCTGACTGGGCTTGATTCATATCTGTCTCCTCATTTCTTCTTGGAAAACCAAAAAGTTTCTCCCATTTCTTATCATGAACCATTCGAAGGCCAGTCGCATAATTAAAATATTCTTGATTCAACCAAAGCGACCCATCAGGTTTGATATCGATCAATTCTGTCTTGATGATTTCGATAAATTTCTTAACTCGATCAGATTCTGGATTTCCATAAGGAGCCAATCCCATCAATTTATATTCTCCTGAGTTTACTTTAAATCCTAAGAAATAAGTAAAAGCAGAATACAATAATCCAATTGAATGTGGGAAACGTAATTCTTTCAAAATCTTTATGTCCTTTCCTTTTCCATGACAAATAGAAGCAGTTGCCCATTCGCCTACACCATCCACAGTTAAAATAGCTGCTTCTTCATATGGTGATGGATAAAATGCAGAAGCTGCGTGAGAAAGGTGATGTTCGGGGAACAATAATTTTATTTGCTTTTTATCATAAGTGCCCACTTTCGCTAATTCCTCGTGGATTAATCTTTTTAGAAACATTTTCTCCTTTAACCAAACTGGAATAGAAGTGATAAAAGATCGAAATCCTTTTGGTGCAAATGAATAATAAGTTTCTAAAAGTCGCTCGAATTTGAGTAAAGGCTTGTCATAAAAAACGACTGCATCCAATTCATCAATCGTCCACCCTGCTTGTTCTAAACAATATTTTGCGGCATGAACAGGAAAGCCTGGATCGTGTTTTTTTCGAGTAAATCGTTCTTCTTGCGCTGCTGCGATAATATTATCTCCGTCAATGACGGCTGCTGCTGAGTCGTGGTAAAAAGCGGATATTCCTAGTATCTTCATTAGAAGGTGTACATCTTGTTTGTTAAATAATAAATTTTCTGATTTAACCTTATTTTCAATTAGGCAGACAAGAATAAAACGTTTAATCGTCTTGGAAAACGGTTGTTTGGTGGGTATGTATAAAATTATGTTGTGACTGCCTAAACTGTATTTTGGAAACGCAAAGATAAAAAATTACTAGATTATAGTCAAAGCAAAAATTTGATTATTTGTCTTGAATTTTTTAAGATATAAATGATTGATAATCAGTCATTTAGTGAGTATTTCCATGTTTAGGGAATAGGTATTAAATAAAAACGGGATATTAAAAATATTGTTTCTATTTAAATTAAGATAATCTGATCTAGATCATAATCTTCTTAGTCGAATACTCCTAAAATTAATCTTCCCTGTATTATTAAAAATTGATATTTGATGAGCTCCTTTTTCCCAATCCAAATTTAGTTCCGAAATTTCAATATCAACCATTTTAAAACCATTCATCCAATGTTCTATTTTTCCATTTTGGATAATGATTCGTCCGGTGTTCCAATTATTTAATCCTCGAAAATCTCGATACCTTCCTGGAACACATAAATTTTGAGAAGGAGTAATCCCTTTTAAGGATCCTAAAGATTGATTTCCATCTTGTTCTTCTTCAGAAAGGGAATTATTATCGATAATTTGAAAAATACATTTTTCGTTTTTGTTATTAAAAAAGTATTCGATCCCTCCGTTAGATTTTTCTCCTACTAGAAAATCAAATTTCAGGTCAAAATTTTCAATTCTAGTAAAATCAACAAGCTCACCTTCCTTGAGCATAATAG
>CAYGRM010000480.1:0-4552 GCA_964352225.1 uncultured Saprospiraceae bacterium
TTATTTTTCCGAGATCTTATTTTATTTCTTTTTTAATATCTTAGATTGTCTCGATTTAATCTAAATTTAGTAGTCATTGTCCAACCATTTATTTTTTTAGAGCCAAAATTTATGACAATAGTTTCATTGAATGCGACTAACTGTATTCTGTTTTTTAATCTAAAAAAAAAATCGGTAAGTGGTTATTTTCGTACTTAATTGAAATTTTAATTCCTCGTCAGCTTGCTGCGAGGTAGTTTAATTGAAGTTTCTGATTCTCTAACAAAATATTTTCTCGTTAGGTATTGGATATTCAAAAAAAACTAAACACTCCATCTTGCAACAGGTATCACATCTTGACCGACAAATTCTTTTTTTAAATATTTATAGTAACCAGTCACCGCAATCATCGCAGCATTATCTGTACAATATTCAAATCGAGGAATATAAGTCTTCCAACCCAATTCATTTCCCATTTCTTCTAAACCTTCTCTCAAGGCTGAATTAGCAGAAACACCACCTGCGATGGCGATGTGATTGATCTCCGTTTTTTGAGCAGCGATTTTTATTTTTTTCAATAAGATGCTAACAATTCTATCTTGAACGGAGGCACAAATATCATTTAGATTTTCCTCAATAAAATTCGGATTCTCTTTTATTTTTTTTCTTAAAAAATAGAGGATGGAAGTTTTTAAACCACTAAAACTAAAATCTAATTCACCTACCTGTGGTTCAGTAAATTCAAAAATGGGTTTTCCCAACTTAGCATATTTATCAATTAATGGACCAGCAGGATAATCTAGACCTAGTAACTTCCCTGTTTTATCAAAAGCTTCTCCAGCTGCATCATCAATGGAGGAACCAAGTAGTTCCATCGTTAAGTGATCCGTCACTTTCACAATTTGCGTATGACCACCTGAAACAGTTAAGCATAAAAAAGGGAATGGCGGTTTGGGATCTTCCGCAAAATGAGCTAAAATATGGGCCTGCATATGATTCACTTCGATCATAGGAATATTCAGACTCATGGCAAATGATTTTGCAAAGGAAACGCCAACCAAAAGAGAGCCAATTAAGCCCGGCCCTCGAGTAAATGCCACCGCTGAAAGCTCTTCTTTTTTGATCCCCGATTTTTTAATTGCTGCATCAACTACTGGCACTATATTGACTTGATGAGCCCTAGAAGCCGCCTCAGGAACAACTCCTCCATATAATTTATGAATCTCTTGATTGGCAATGCAATTACTCAAAATTACCCCATCCTTGATCACCGCTGCAGAAGTATCATCACAAGAAGATTCAATTGCTAAAATTATTACACTCATTATTTTTTATTGTATCTGTTAATCGTATATTTATGGAAAATTTAAATATATAAAATACATACCTCTTGCACCTCAAAAAGAAATAATTTCCAATTATTTTTCTATCTGGTCAAGAGGTATGTATTTTTTGTATTATAAATCATTTCTTTTCCAACATACTTACATGAGAAAACAAAGAAATGAAAAAAGGTTAAGACTTTTTTTCATCTCGTACGTCAAAAACAATTTTTTTTACATCTTAAATTAGTAATCTCATGTTTGGCAGTAAATCTAAGCAAAATCAAAAGACCAATAAAACTGAAAGTGTTTCATCAGGAAACTCTAATGGATCTGGAACTACCTGTATAATAGCTTCTGGAACAAGAATCGAAGGAAAGTTTTCTACCACAGAAGATATCCGGTTAGATGGAACTATTATAGGTGAAGTTACCTGTGAAAAACGTGTGGTGATGGGAGAAACAGGAATGGTCGAGGGGGATGTAGTGACGGTCGATTCCTCCGTAAAAGGAAAAGTAAAAGGAGAGATAAAGGTATCTGGCACGCTACATTTGCATGAAACAGCAAAGATTGATGGAACAATTATCGCTCGAAAAATGATAGTTGATTCTGGAGCTTCCTACTCTGGCGATTGTAGAGTTGGTGACCAACATTTCAAGTAATTAGTAAAGTTTATGAAAAAAAATAATGTGAAGTAAATTTGAATCCTTATTTTTATGGAGAAATATTTACCAAAAACCTTATTTTTTTAATAAAAAATATTAATATTGCGACTTAACAAAATGAAAAAAATAATATTATGAGATTGATTATTAACTTAATCTTAATTGCCGTGGTAGCCGTTTTAGGATACCTTTTATTTTTTGGAATCAAAGAACCAATCGCTTTTGGTGATGCAAAAAAAGAAAGGTTAACTGCTGTTACTGATCGGCTCAAACAAGTACGTTTTGCTCAAGAATTTTATCGAGACATTACTGGAAAATTTGCAAACAACTTTGATAGTTTAAAACATGTACTTAGTACCGATAGTTTTACTATTGTAAAAATCATCGGTAATCCTGATGATCCGAATGGTGAGTTTACTAGAATAGAATATAAAAGATCAGCTAAAGATTCACTCACACACCTTTACAATGATCCAAGTAATAAAGTAAAAATCGTTTTAGATTCTTTACCGTTTGTGCCATATGGAGGTGGTGCCAGGTTCTCTATTCAGGCCGACACCTTGACCTATCAAAAAACCCTCGTAAGTGTGACGGAGGTAGGAACTCCTTGGAAAACATTCATGGGTAAATATGCTGATGTAAAATATCAACGATATGATAATCTCTATTTCCCAGAGAACTTAGTTAAATTTGGAGATATGTCAGGGCCAAACCTTGGTGGAAATTGGGAATAATCAATACCAATATCATAGAAGATTCTTTTGATAAAAAAGATACTTCAAAATATAACCTGTCCATACTTATCGGTATGGACAGGTTTTCTTATGCCATATTGGATGATGAGAATCATTTAGTAGCGCTAAAAAGTTATTTGATTAATGCTGATTTGAAAGCTTCTAAAAAATTACATCCTGCTCTTCAAGAAATTTTTATAGAGGATGAAGTTTTGAAATTACCTTTCCAAAAAAAGACAGTAGGTTTTATCAATAACAAAATTACTTTCGTCCCTAATAAATTTTACCAATCTGAAGAGGTAGATACTTATCTTTCCAAACAGGCAAGATCAATAGAAAGCGATCAAGTTTTTGTGGATGATGTAGAAATAATGAAGGCGAAAAATGTTTATGCATTTGATCAGGAAGTTTATTTCTTAGTTAAAGGCTACCTTCCTAATGCTCGGTTTATTCATAATGCAACTTCAGTTTTACAAGGATTTTTCTCTAATCAGAATGATATTTCTGGTAAAAAAGTATACGTCAATGTAAAGGGCGATCATATGCAAATTGCCTTACTGAATAATCAAGAATTAGTTTTTTATAATTCTTTTGCTTTTCAGAACGAGCAAGATTTTATTTACCATGTGATGTTGGTATACAATCAATTTGGCTTATCAATTGAGTCCAATCCTGTAGTTTTATCTGGACAAATCACTAAAGACTCCAAAATTTATCGAATGCTTTTTCGGTATATCAATAAAATTCAATTCTCAGCAGCTCCGTCAGGAATTCAATTAGGAGCCAATTACCAAGGCATTCCAAGTCATTTTTTCTTCGATTTATTTAGTTTAGGATTATGCGAATAGTAGGTGGAAAATTTAAAGGGCGAAAATTCAATCCTCCGGCGAAAAATTGGCCTACTCGTCCAACCACAGATTTTTCCAAAGAAGCTTTATTTAATATCCTCAATAATTCTTGGGACTTTGAAGAAATGAGAGTACTTGACCTATTTGGAGGTACTGGTAATCATAGTTACGAATTTATTTCAAGAGGCTGTAACGATGTAACCTATGTGGACAAATTTGGTGGCTGTGTTTCTTTCGTTAAGCAAACTGCTGAAGCACTCGATATCGAAGACAAAATCAAGATCATTCGAGGAGATGTTTTTAAATTTATAGAAACTACCACTCAAAAATTTGATTATATTTTCTGTGGCCCACCTTATCCTTTGCCAAGATTGGCAGATCTCCCTGACCTTATTTTCAAACATGAATTATTAGCTGAAGATGGCTGGGCAATAGTGGAGCACAATTCAATTCATGATTTTCATAACCACCCTCACTTTTTTGATGAGCGAAAATATGGGGGAACCATTTTTAGTTTTTTCCAATAAACTAAACTTATTCTTTTTTTTCTTGTCCTTCCTGTTAATATGGGGTTAATCCAACATTTTAAAGGCCTTATTCCTCTTAAAAATTTACTATTTTTGCAATCTGAATTCGTAATGCTATTCTTTATGAGAAAAATTATTTTTATCATTCTTCTTTTTTTAAGTTTTTCTTCCTTTGGGCAAGATAACTTAACTGGTTTGTGGTTGGGCAAAATCACTCAGGAGGAGGGTGGGTTTGCTCCTGATTATACCTTTGAAATTTATATTACTCAGAAAGGGAATAAAATTAAAGGGCGATCCTATGTTTATGTTGATGAAATTTATGCATCATTTGATATTTCAGGGGAGGTGAATAATGAAATTTACTTGGTACTAAAAGATAGTGAGATTTTGGAAAATAAAGTCAATGATGGGATGGAGTGGTGTTTAAAACAATATCAATTGGTATTAAAAATGAAAAGTGGTATTCCAAATCTAGAG
>CAYGRM010000481.1:0-4533 GCA_964352225.1 uncultured Saprospiraceae bacterium
GTTTAAGTGGCGTTCCAGCAGATACGACAGTAGAATGTGATGCGATTCCAACTGCACCAATAATTGGAGTTGGTGGGGTAACATCAAGTGATAATTGTGATACTTCAGTAACGATTATTTTTAGTGAAAACATCATCACGAACCCATGTGGCTCCACGATTGAACGAACGTGGACGGCGACGGATGATTGTGGGAATAGCGTAAGTCAAACTCAAACGGTTATGGTAGAAGATACTCAAGCTCCAATATTGCTTGGCATACCTTCAGATATAATAGCAAGTTGTGATGCGAGTAGTATACCACCAGTAGCAACCGGAATTACAGCGACAGATAATTGTGATACAAATGTAGATATCAGTTTTTCAGAAACTATTATACCAGGAATATGTCCAGATAATTATACGATCGAGCGAACATGGACAGCGACTGATAATTGTGGTAATGCTGTCTCATTGACACAACAAATTATAATAGAAGATAATGCATTACCAATATTTGTGAATACGCCATCCAATGAAACAGTAGCATGTGATGCGATCCCAAGCACAGCAATAGTAACAGCAACAGATGATTGTGATACTGATGTAGAAATTACATTTAGCGAATCAATATTAGCTTCAAATTGTACAGATGGGTATGAGTTAGAACGGACATGGATAGCAACCGATAATTGTGGAAATGTGGCAACTTATGTGCAGATAATAATAGTATCAGATACCCAAGCGCCAATATTAGTTGGCGTGCCACTAGATGTAACAGCAAATTGTGATGTGAGTAGTATACCACCAGTTGCAACTGGAATTACAGCAATAGATAATTGCGATACAGATGTCGAAATTAGTTTTATAGAAACTATAATTTCCACGAGTTGTCCTGATGATTACACGATACAGCGCACATGGACTGCTACTGATAATTGTGGCAACACCGTTTCATCGACACAACAAATAAATGTAGGAGATTCCACTCCGCCAACATTTGTGAATACGCCATCTAATGAAACAGTAGCATGTGATGCGATTCCAAGTGCAGCAATAGTGACAGCAATTGATGATTGTGATACTGACGTGGATATTACATTTAGCGAAGCTTTAAATAATTTAAACTGTCCAGATGGTTATGAAATAGAAAGAACTTGGGTAGCAACCGATAACTGTGGTAATTCAGCATCTTATATTCAAGTTATCACCGTTACAGATACTCAAGCTCCAATATTGTTTGGAGTACCTTCAGATGTGATAGCAAGTTGTGATGGGAGCGGTATACCACCAGTTGCAACTGGAATTACAGGAACTGATAATTGTGATACAAATGTCGAAATTAGTTTTACAGAAACGATAATTTCAGGTAGTTGTCTGGATAGTTACATCATTGAGCGTACCTGGACAGCATCTGATAACTGTGGTAACACCGTTTCGGAAACACAACAGATTATAGTTGGAGATAATTCCCCACCTGTTATAACTGCAAATATTTCTGATGCAACAATTGAATGTGATGAAACCATCCCGTTATTACCAGAAGTTGGAACTGATATTTTAATTTCAGATGATTGTGATAATAATTTGACAATTGATTTTTCTGAAACAACTCAACCGGGCAGTTGTGAAGGGTCATCTATAATTACTCGTGAATGGATTGTTTCAGATAATTGTGGTAATCAATCTTCACTCATACAAGAAATAACTATTGTAGATAATTCTCCTCCTGTTTTGGATCCAATGCCTTCAGATATATCAATTAGTTGTAATCAATCTAATAGTTTACCAAATCCTCCGAATATTACAGCCACAGATAATTGTGATATAGATGTTACAGTAACTTACGATGAAGAAATTATTCCTGGAGCGTGTCCTTCAAACTATATTGTAGTCCGAACCTGGACAGCAACTGATGATTGCGGTAACTCAACTTCAGGATCTTATACTATTGAAGTTGGTGATTACGAAGATCCAATTTTGATTGGAATACCTAACGATATTACTGTTGATTTGGGTGCAGGGCAAAGTGTTCCAAACCCTCCTAACAATATATTTGCAAATGACAATTGTGATTTTAATGTAGATATTGATTTCTACGAATTCCAAGTTCAAGATGCTTGTGCGTACACAATTTATAGAGAATGGGAAGCAATGGATGATTGTGGTAATTTTACTCAAGCAACACAAGTCATTACCGTTTTCGAAAATTTAAGTTTGACAATTGTTCCTCAAAATGCATTTATTTGTATTGGTGGCCAAGTTACTTTTGCCGTAGAACCTTATGATCCTAGCTACACATATTTGTGGACTGCATCGAGCGGATCCTTTGATGATCCAAATTCTGAAACTCCAATTTATACAGCAACTCAGTCTGGTGCAATTACCATTAATGTAAATATTAATTTGGGGGGAGGTTGTTACTTGCAAACATCGTTAACTGTTGATGAAGGGTTAGCCATCAACGGTACCATTGGAAATAACGGGCCACTTTGTCTTGGGGAAGATTTACAGTTAACAGCAAATGGAGGAGATTCATATGTATGGTTAGATCCTAGTGGAAATGTTTTCTCAACAGAACAAAATCCAATTATTTCAAATGTGAACAGTACAGATGGAGGCGTTTATACTGTTCAAATTTCAACTCCAACCTGTTATCAAGAATTGACAACTAATGTTGAAGTTTTATCTGGACTATTAACAAGTATCAGCACAACTGACCAAACTTGTGATGAAATGGGAAGTATTGAAGTTTCGGTTGCAAGTGGGGCGGAACCGTTTACATTTATTTGGTCACCGAATATTACAGATAGTTCTTCTGTAGCTGCTGGAATCTATAATGTCATAGTAAGTGATGCCAATGGATGTTCTAATGTCTTTAATAATATTTTAATTGATTATGAATGTAATTCGTGCGATACTCCGGTAATTGATTTGGTGACCATTATTCCTGCTTCATGTGAAGAAAATAATGGAGCAATATCTATCTCAATGGAAGATCAGTCTGTAAATTATGTTTACGATTGGGGAGCAACATATGGCAATACAAATACAATTTTCAATGTGCCAGCAGGAAATTATCCAGTTACGATTTCAGTTCTTGGAAATTCAAACTGCCAAATTGATACATCATTTACGATTGAATCTATCGGATCTCCAACCGTAACTATAATAGATATTCAACCTGCAGAATGTTTTGCACCAAATGGTTCAGTAACACTTTCTCCTGATTCACTTACTTATATTTGGAGTGATGGTGGAGGTGGTTATATCAGGAATAATTTATCAACGGGGACTTATACAGTTCTAGCAACTGACGTGATGACTGGATGTTCTGATACGATTATTATTGAGATTGATAGTGTAAATAATTTAATTGTTGCGACTGATATTATTCAACCAACATGTGTAGATACATCTGGAACAATTACCTTAAATGTAAGTGGAGGAAGTGGTGAATACATCTATAATTGGTCAAATGGAAATATTACCAACGCTGCAGATAGTCTTATTTCGGGTACTTATAACATTACTATTACGGATTTTGTAACAGGATGTGAAACTACTGAAACTGTTATTTTGAATTCAGTTCAACTTGGAAATGCAGTTATTGTTTTAGCTGATACTTTAGTCTATTTAGATTGCTTCGGAGATGTAAATGGAACATTAGATTATTTCATTAATTATGCTCCAGATTTTAATCATCCTGCAACTGTTGTTATAACTGATGGAACTAATGTTTTCCAAGACGATCAATTACCTGTTGGAAATTATTGTATTCAAGTTACAGATGCAAATGGTTGTGAGATCACAGAAGAATGCTTCGAGGTAGTTCAACCTACTGAATTACAAACTAATATCTCAGTTGCGAACCAAGTTTGTGATACTTTAGGAATGATTGAATTGATTCCAAATGGTGGAACTTCACCATACACTTATCAATGGATGCCAAATGTTTCAGATTCTTCAAGTGCAGTAAATTTAACCGCTGGGAATATTAGTGTAACAATTACTGATGCTAACGGATGTGAGCAAATAGTTAATCCAACAGTATTCTTTGAAGATTGTGAACCTTGCGTTGCTCCAGAAATTTTCGCTTCGCAAATTACCAACGCGACTTGTAATTCTGACAACGGTTCAATTAATATTGAGATGGTTGGAGGAAATGCCAACTACGAATTCGTTTGGGCAAATAATGTAAGTGATACAAGTTTTGCCAACAACTTAGCAGCAGGAATTTACGAAGTGACTATTTCAGCAATAGGAGATACAACTTGTGTCCTCGAAACATCATTTACCATTGAAGCAATTGCTCCAACGATTGTACAAGTAATTTCAATCACTCCAGACAGTTGTGATTTAGGAATTGGAAATATAGTGTTATCACCTGACAGCTTGAACTTCGTTTGGTCAAATGGATCGACTAATGCGAATGCAGATAGTTTGATTGCAGGTAGTTATAATGTGACGGCAACTGATGCGAATGGCTGTGAGTTTATTTTACAAAATATCTTAATTGGAAATAGTTGTGATACTTTAACATGTGAATTACCAC
>CAYGRM010000482.1:0-4497 GCA_964352225.1 uncultured Saprospiraceae bacterium
AAAATTGGCTTTCTGATGATTTGATGCAACACATTGCCATGGAAAATAATTTAGCAGAAACTGCTTTTTATGTTCCTAAAGAGCATCATTTCGAACTTCGATGGTTCACTCCCACTACTGAGGTCGATTTATGTGGTCATGCTACCTTAGCTTCAGCACATGTCATTTTTTCTAATGGATATGATAAAAATGAGATTACTTTTATTTCTCCAAGAAGTGGAGAATTAAAAGTTAGAAAAGATGCTTCATTTTACACAATGAATTTCCCATCTGATTTTTTAAAAAAGGTGGAAGCACCAGCTGAATTAATTGAAGGCTTAGGAATTGTTCCACTAGATGTTTTTCGAGGAAAAACTGACTTTATGGCAATAGTCAAAAATCAAGGGGAAATCGAATCGCTTCAACCAAATTTTAATATTTTAGGAAAATTAGATGCACGAGGTATTATTGTAACTGCCCAAGGCGATGAGGCAGACTTCGTCTCTCGATGCTTCTTCCCGCAAGTCGGGGTTGATGAAGATCCTACCACAGGTTCTGCTCACACCTCTATGATTCCTTATTGGGCTAATAAACTAGGGAAATCCGAAATGACAGCAATTCAATTATCAAAAAGACGAGGTTATCTAAGTTGTAAATATTTGAATGATCGAGTTGAGATTTCTGGTCATGCGAAAACCTACTTAATAGGAAATATTTTTATTTAAAAGTCCACTATTTCAATTTAATCAATTGATACAAACAGCTGTTTGTCAGGCATTTATGATTTCAAAATCAAATTCAATATGCATTTAAGTGATATCCTCTACCATTTAGGCGAAAATCGTAAAGATTACTTTAATTCAGTTTCCCCTCCAATTATTCAAAGCAGCAACTTTGTCTTCGATAATTTAACTGATTTCAGAAAGGCATTCGAGGAAGAGATGGATGCAAATTTATACACTCGAGGGAATAATCCCACCGTTGCCATTTTAAGAAAAAAACTTGCTGCTCTTGAAAAAGCTGAAGACTGCTTAGTTTTTGGAAGTGGGGCAAGTGCAAATGCAATGGCCATACTTAGCCAAGTTCACCAAGGTGCACATATAGTTTGTGTCAATAATTCTTATTCTTGGACATTTAATATGTTGACTAAATACCTCCCAAAATTTGGAGTGACTCACACCTTCGTCGATGGGACTAACTTAGAAGAAATTGAAGCAGCTATTCAACCCAATACTACTCTTTTATTTTTAGAAAGTCCCACCTCCATTCTACTGGATTTACAGGATTTAAAAGCATGCGCTGCCATTGCAAAAAAGCATGGAATTGTTACTGCAATTGATAACAGTTATGCTTCTCCAATTTTTCAAAGACCCATCGAACATGGAATTGATATTGTGATCCACTCAGGAACAAAATACCTTAATGGGCATTCAGATGTCGTAGTCGGAGTAGTTTGCTCAAGTAAAGAAATCATCAAAAAGATGTTTTATTCTGAGTTTATGACTTTGGGAGCAATCATTTCACCAAGTGATGCTATGCTTGTCATTCGTGGTTTACGGACTTTAGAATTAAGGATGAAGCGCAGTCATGAAAGTGGAATGAAGATCACCTCCTTTCTAAAAAATCATCCTAAAGTTGCAAAAATAAACTATCCCTTCCTACCGAATCATCCTCAATATGAATTAGCCAAAACACAAATGGAAGGAGCAGGTGGCCTTTTCTCTCTCTACCTAAAAGCTGATACTCTCGAAAAAGCTGAAGCATTTTTTCATAGGTTAAAAAGATTTTCTTTAGCCGTTTCTTGGGGTGGTCACGAATCCTTAGTTCTTCCTTTTTGTGGTTTTTATAATATTTCTGGAAAAGAAGACTCTACCCTTCCTTTTAATTTAGTTAGATTTTATATCGGTTTAGAAGATCCCGATTGGTTAATTGAAGACTTAAAACAAGCTTTGGAGGTTTTATAAATTAATCAATTATCCTTTCTAAAACCTATTAGGTTATTTTATTTAAGCAAAGATATCAAACAAAGAAAATTTTAAATGAGTATTTATAAAAAACAAAACAAACCATATTGTTTTTGTTATACATTTTTTTGTTTTTAGATAAAATGATTATATCTTTGCTTCATTAATAATAGCTAACTAATTGATTATCAGATGAAAAAGCAAGCAGTAAATAGGATGCATAACTTCCCTGATGCGGATTTATATCTTCAAAGTATGGATAGAATTCGCTTTGCCATACGTGATATTAAGGAATTCGAAAAATATGGTTATGACAAACATCGGTTAAAAACTTTTCAAAATAATTGTGAGAAATTCAGAGACCTTCCTGATGATGATGAAATGGTAGGAGATCAAATGGTTGTTACTGATAAAAAGTATAAGGCCTCAGAAAAATTAAAATCTTCCATTCGAAGCTTAATGACTCGCGTAAATATGAAATTTAGCAATAGAACTGGTCGATATCGAAAGTTTGGAACTGCTAAAATGGGTGATATGACTGATGCACAACTCTTATTTTGCGGAAGACGAGTGGCTAGAGTGGCACGGCAACAAATTGATTTTCTTAGTGATGTCGGGGTTAACGAAAGTGTGATTAATAAAGTGGTGGATGCTACAACTGCCTTCGAAAATGCCTTGAATATCCAACAGGATCGAGTGGCAGATCGTGATATTGCCGTGGAACGAAGAGTCGATTTGGGAAATCTTATTTATAAAGAAATGGTTACACTCTGTGATATTGGTAAAGATATTTGGGCAGAAACCGATTTAGCCAAATATGAAAATTATGCTATCTATGAAAGCAACAACGATCAAAAAATCAAACGAAAGGAAAAACTAAAAACTGAAAAGAATGAAAAATAGTCTTTAAACCCTCTTTTTCACTTTGCTATTTTTAACATATAAATAAATTAGAATCTGTAAAAACCTGACTAGCAACTCTTTTTATTTAACAAAAAAGAATATCTGTATTTAGCAGTTTATTATTTGTAGAATCCATTTTTTATCAATTATATTTGATTTCCATTCTATGAGATAAACTACATACTAATCCCCATTTCAGCACTTAATTACATTAAAAGAAACAACTAGTACTTACCAGAAGGGAATTCAATTTTTAATGAATTCAACCAAGTGATCATGGTAAGATTAAACAAACAAACAGATTTTCAATTTCCTTTTCTAGCTTCTAATTCCTCTGATTCCATTCAAGTCTCTAAGGCTATCCATCTTGATTTCACAGATAGGCTATTGTCGATTTTTGCCACGTCTTTTTTTATTGCTATTCTTTTCGCAATAACTTTGGATCAATCCAACCACAACAATTATATTGATGCAAATTCATTTGCTAAGCTTCAACCCCAAGTGGAAAATATAATGCCATTGGTTGATCTAAAAAGTGAAGAAATCCACATTGAAGAAAACGAAAAACCTATAATTTCAAATAAAAAAATTCTGGCTTTAGCACCTTCCAAAAAAGTAATTAAATCCGAGCCAGTAAATAATCCAAAAGAAATCATCCCTAGCTCAAACCCAATCCAGCCGAAATCATCATCGATTTCAACGATTGAAAAAAAGAAAAAGCCCATAGCTTTTAAGAATCCATCAAAGGAGAATATTAATTTTAATCAATCGAAAATTACAGAGGTAGTTAATCAAAAGAGGATGGAAGTAACTGCAAAAACAAATATGGTTTTCCCCAAACCAGTTTTTGTAGCCAACAAGTTAGAAACTCAAGAGTTAGTGTTGAATGAACAAATCACACAAGATTTACTTCCACTATCCTACTTTCATGCAAAAGAAAAAGCAGCTGAAGAAGGTAAATTAATGTACATCAAGTTTGGAGCAAAATGGTGCTTGCCTTGTCAGCAAATGGAAAAGACTACCTTCAAAGATGAAAAGGTTAGAGATTTTTCAGAGAAGAATTATGTTATGTTTTCGGTAGATGTAGATGATTTTGATGGCGTCAACCTGAAGGCTTATTTCAATGTAAAATTTCTTCCTACCCTTCTTATCTTTAATTCAAATGGAAATTTTATTGCCAAATATATTAACTATCAATCAGCTAATAGTATGTTAGAAATATTAGAAAAACATCAAGCTGAGCAAAAATCTGAACCAGTTCTTACCTCTATTAAAGAAATTCCATCTCTTGAAATTAATGCACCAAAGGTTAATAAATTTGCCTCTATCAATTTTAACCAAATTATTTTATCAAAAAAGAGAAATGGAAATTCTATCAAATCTTTAAAATCAAAAGCTAAAAATTGGAGATATACTAAACTAGACTTTACAACCGAAAATATTTTCGAGGGAGAATTATTATTAAAGGTCAAAGAAACCGCAACGGGATTGAATTTGACTGAATTAAATATTCCCATGATGAAGAATCAAGGGATTGCTGATACTACTACTACAAATTTTCAATTAGTTCTTGAGCATGAAAAGCGCAAAAAGAAAAATGGCGAGTATGTGGTAGAAATCTACCACCTGACTCAAAATGGTTCCATCCTAA
>CAYGRM010000483.1:0-4454 GCA_964352225.1 uncultured Saprospiraceae bacterium
AATTCGTAATCCTTTGACCACGAATTTTATCCAAAGAAAAAAGAAAACTGCTAACCCCTCCACCCAAACTAAAATTAAAAGAATCAGCTCATCCTTAAGGTAATCTAACTCCCTTTAGGGGCCAGAGGGTTGTAGTTTTAATTCCTCAACGGCTTGTTCGTCTGCAACATGTGTTGAATTCTCGCCATCGTTTTCTGCTCACCTGCTAAACTTAGGAAAGCTTCTCTTTCCACGTCCAACAAGTATTGTTCAGAAACTAAAGGATTACCACTCAAGTCTCCACCACAAAGCACAAAGGCAATTTTTTTAGCAATCAAGATATCATGCTCAGAGGCATATTTTCCAAGTAGCAATTCATTCGCAGCGGTGTACAAAGCAGCTAGTCCTGTTTGTCCCAAAACTTTAATATCGTTTCGGGCAGCAGGTTGAACATAGTTTGGAGATAATTCCAATACTTTTCTTTTTGCTTCACCGATATTTCTTTGAACATTCATCACTACTTCATCACGTCCTTTTAATAAGTAACCATGATTATAAGCTTCATGTGCAGAAGTAGAAACAGCAGCCATCGCAACTGTTTTAAATTTTTCGATCAAAGTAGGAATCATTACATCTCCTTCTACAAACCCATCTGATAGTCGAAGCGCAAACTCTTTTGTTCCACCACCACCTGGCAATAGTCCAATTCCAGCTTCCACTAATCCAACATAAGATTCAGCTGCTACAACTCCAGCATCACAATGCATCAATATTTCGCAACCTCCTCCAAAAACATAACCTTGAGTAGCTGCTACAACTGGAATGGAAGAATATCTACATCGCATGGTCGTTTGTTGGAAAACATTCACCGCTTGATTCAATTGATCCCATTCTTGTTGGAAAGCAAACATTCCGATCATCATCACATTGGCACCAACTGAGAAGTTTTTATCATTGTTTCCAATCACTAATCCTCTCCAACCTTCGTCTTCTGCAATTCGAATTGCTTCATTGATTCCAGTCAAAACACCTTCACCGATTGAGTTGGCTTTACTGGTAAATTCTAAACATAAAACACCATCTCCAATGTCATGTAACACCACCTCTGTATTTTTAAATACAGGAGCTTTTTCTCTCAAATTATCTAAAATGATAAATTCCTCAATTCCTGCAACTGGTTCGTATGATTTTGAAATTTGATTGTAAAAATGAGGTACGCCATTTTCAGTTTTGTAGAAACTATCGTGACCAGCAGCAGCCATTTCTTTTACCCAATCAGAAATTTTCTCTCCTTGTGCTTCTGCTAGTTCAATTCCTTTTTGCACACCAACCATATCCCAATATTGGAATGGTCCAACATCCCAACCGAAACCTGCTCGTACCGCATCATCGATGGCAAAGGTGGTATCTGAAATTTCAGGAACTCGATTAGACACATAAGCAAATAAACCTAGCAAAGATCTTTTAACTAATTCTCCACCTTTGTCATCTGCTTCAAAGAAGTGCGCAATTTTTTTAGGTAAAGATTCAATCTCTTTTGCTTTTTTGACACTTGCCAAACTTGGTCTTTGTGAAGGAGCATATTCTAAAGTATGCAAATTCAATGCATTGATGATTCGTCTTCCGTTGGCGTCTTTCTCATTTGTTTTTTGATAAAAACCTTGACCTGTTTTGTCTCCGAGAAATTTATTTTCCAAAAGAAATTCGATGTACTTAGGATTTTCCATCGTATGAACTTGCTCATCATCAGGGCAATTATCTTTGATGCCTTGCACTACTTTCGCACTCGTATCATGTCCCACTAAATCTCCCAAACGGAATGTTCCAGTTTTAGGACGACCAATCGCTGGGCCAGTCAACGCATCTGCATCTTCAATCGACAATCCTAAATCGAAAGTCAATTGTTGCACTTTCCCCATTGCATAGACACCAACTCGGTTGGCGATAAATGCCGGCGTATCTTTACAAAGCACCGTTTGTTTTCCTAAAAATCGATCGCCATAATTCATAAAGAAATCAACTACACTTTGATCGGTGTCAGCTGTAGGAATGATTTCCAACAAACGCATATATCTTGGCGGATTGAAAAAGTGAGTTCCTAAAAAGTGAGCTTTGAAATCATCACTTCGTCCTTCCATCATCATATGAATTGGAATTCCAGAAGTATTTGAAGTCACCAAAGAACCTTTCTTTCTGAACTGTTCTACTTTTTCAAAAATCTGTTTTTTAATATCTAACCGTTCTACGACTACTTCGATAATCCAATCGCAGTCGGTGATTTTTGAAAAATCATCGGTAAAGTTTCCGGTAGTGATTTGACTAGCAAATTTTTTATCATGAAAAGCAGCTGGCCTAGATTTTAGCGCAGCATTGAGTGCCCCATTGACGATGCTATTTCTTACGGCTGGGTTGTTTTTGTCTTCTTCCTTGATATCAAAAGGAACGATGTCTAACAAAAGAACTTCCAAACCAATTCCTGCCAAGTGTGCAGCAATTCCAGAACCCATCAATCCTGAACCGAGAACGGCTACTTTGGAAATATGACGTGATTTGGTTTTGTGAGCACCAGCTGTAGAAGTTGCGGGTGCTGTAGTTGTGGTGTGATCCATTTTATAAATTATTTTAATTGTTTCTTACCTGCTGACTTTTTTCCTTACAGGAGTCAGCAGTTTAATTTTGTTTGGCTGCCGACTTCTATACGGACACGAAAGTCAGCAGCTACTATAATAACGTGAATTTCGGGTTTGTGTTTGAAAAAACGAAATGGTTTTAGAAGATGTTTTTGCAAAGACAATTGCGAATATTCGCTTTTTGCAAAAATAGATATTTTGGGGAGGAATGGGATTAAACGGGTTTTATAATTGAGTGAAAAAGCAGGGGGCGTTCTTGAGAGATTCATTTTTTCGAAGGTAAAAATATTTTAAAGGTGCAATGCACCGACTCTCTTATTAATGTACAATTCCTTAAACACTCCTTCAATCATAAAACTCAAACAAATATTTCTCCTCAAAATCAATCTCCAATTTTGTCAAAATATCCATGTATTTCTCGTTAAATGATCTTGTTTTATGATGTTCTTCCTGGCTTAAAATATAATTCACCACCGCATCCGTTTGGGATTTTGAATATGAAAATGCGCCATAACCTCTTTGCCATTCAAAGTCAAAAGGCATCCAAGATTGTTCTTTAATAAAAATACGAGAAGCCTTTTTTACCTCTTCTATTAATTTGGACATACTTTGTGCAGGATGCCATCCTATCAAAATATGAATATGGTCAGGCATGCAATATATTGCTAATAATTTATGATTACGTTTTTGAATAACTCCAGATATATATTTTTCAACTTGATTTCTATGTCGTTGAGGAATGAGTTGTTCTCTACCTTTCACAGCGAAGATGATTTGAATTCGGATTTGGGTGTAGGTGTTTGCCATAGTTGTATTTTTAGTTGGAAAATGAAGGTTGAAATTTACATTTTGATAAATGGTAACATATAGCAGGGAGCATCGCTATGCGCTGCAAGATTGTAAATGCTGTATATCCTACCAAGGGGAATGGCGCTCTGCGCCGATGACATTAAAACTACAATGGTTCAAAAGAGTTTACGGCGCAGAGCGCCATTCCCCTTGGTAGAAAAAATAATAAAAACGATGGCAGCGCATAGCGATGCTCCCTACTGAATAGTTATGATAAATGTACTATTTATTTTTATGGTCTGGCAAGTTGATTGAAATCTTCACCAGTCCACTAAAATTATTATTTAGCTTTAGCTTAAGCTTTTGAAAGATATATAAAATGAAAAATACCTTCTTCCTTTTACTGTTCATTATATTTCCAATTTTCCTTCAAGGACAAAGTAGGGAAAAGAGGCTATCCATAGAATTAACCTATGGTTATGATTTGAGTACAAAAAGTAGTTATAAAAGAAAAGTTATAATAGATAGTAGAACGATTGGTATAATTCATAATATTAGATTAGGGATCAATATCGGATATTCCCTATCCTCTAAATTTTATTTACTTGGAGGGGCAAAAGTTAATATGAATTCAATAACCTATGTAAACGATGAAGATGGAAACCTGTTATCAAAAGTTTTTTTTTCCCAAAAAGTCCAGCGTGATTTTTATCTAGTATTACCTTTTCGAGGTAGGTATTTTATTGCTTTTGAAGAATCATCCAGATGGTTTATTGAAGGAGGATTTTCCCTTTATCATTATATCACTTCATATAGAAAACTTGAAAAGGATTACAAAAAAGATGTAGATTATTATCCACAAAAATACTCCTTGAATTTTTCTCTAGGAAAAGAATGGAACAGAAAAAATAATAGAAAAATAGCATTCCAGCTAATTGCTAGATTACAACTCAATGAAAGCCTAAACTCTAATCTTCCTAATGTCAAACCTACCCCAAGTCATAGATATAATCATATTGGTTTTGAAATGAGACATTCATTTTAAAGTATTTATGG
>CAYGRM010000484.1:0-4437 GCA_964352225.1 uncultured Saprospiraceae bacterium
TATAGATATTGGTTGGAGATTGAAAGTTGCAGCATGGGGAAAAGGATATGCCACAGAAGGCGCCAACGCTTGGATGGATTTTGGCTTCGATAAATTGAATTTGGAAACTATTTATTCAGTCGCACCAATCATAAATATTCCATCACAAAATGTGATGAAAAAACTTGGCTTCAAAAAAATAGGTACTTTTGATCATCCTAAAATTGAACCTTCACATCCGACTCGAAAGTGTGCAATTTACCAAAAAGAAAAATGAAAATAATTGACAAACTTGCTTGGATCGAAATACAAAACAAATCTATTCTTAGCACTCGGAGCAAAGGAAAAGATAAGTACTACATTCCAGGAGGAAAAAGAGAAAAAGGGGAAAGTGATATTCAAGCGTTGATGCGGGAAATCAAAGAAGAACTCAGTATTGATTTAATGGAGGAATCCATTCAGTTCTTAGAAAATTTTGCAGGACAAGCGCATGGTCATGCCGAAGGAGTAGTTGTGAAAATGCAATGTTATACAAGTAAGTTTAAAGGTGAAATAAAACCAGAAGCGGAAATCGAAGAAGTGATTTGGCTAAATTATAAAGATATTGAAGACGTCTCGCCGGTCGATAAAATCATTTTTAAATGGCTAAAAGAAAGAAATTTAATAAATTAAATAACAAAGATTATGTATAATTTAAAACTAATGCTTAGCCTCTCCTTCCTTTTTTTATTTTCTAATATTTATGCTCAAAATTATATTGGAAAACAGAAAGAGATCAATAAGATTTTAAAAAATATCGAACAGTTTTCTCAAAACTATGTCAATGGTAATATTGATGCATTAGTTGACTCGTACACTCTTGACGGTAAAATATTCCCAGGTAGGACAAAAATAATCGAAGGGAAAGAAAAGCTCTTAGAATATTGGACACCTCGAAATGGCAGTAAAACTACTAGTCACAAAATAACTCCCTTGGAAATAAAAATAGTCAAAAAAACTGCTTACGATTTTGGATACTACGAAGGTACTAGTCAAAATGCAAAAGGTGAATCTTTTGCATTCAAAGGGAAGTATGTCATTGTGTGGAAGAAGGTAAAAGGTCAATGGAAGATTTATTTGGATATATGGAATCCTATAGATGAATAGTATTTTATGAAAACGGTTTTTTCCATAGATGAACTGATCTCCAATGATTTAAAACATATCTCATCACTCACCCCTGATGGTTGGTATGATGTGACATTTGTGTATGAAATGCATCTAAACCAAGATTATTTTTTTCCAATAAAATTAGTGTTAGATGAAAAAATAATCGGAGTCGCCGAATTAATAATAAATGATAAGATAGGTTGGCTAGGAAATATAATTGTTGATAAAAAATTTCGGAATCAAGGTCTAGGAAAAAAACTAACGGAACATCTAATCGAAATAGCGAAAGCCAAAGGTTGTGAATCCATTTACTTGTTGGCAACTCCTTTGGGAAGGTCAGTTTATAGAAAATTGGGTTTTCAGGAACAGGGGAAATATCTCTTTTATGAAAAAGGAAAAACGTTTTTATCCAAAGCTAAAGATGAGTCAATTTTCCCTTTCGAAAAAAAATATAAAGAAGCGCTTTTTGATTTAGATAAAAAAGCGATGGGAGAGGATAGAAGTAAAATTTTAGCTTTACACTTGGATCAAGCATTCGTTTATAAGTCACCAAATGAACATAAAATTTCAGCTTTTTTTATGCCAAATCTTGGAGATGGAGTAATCATTTCTAACAATATAATTGCGGGGTTTGAATTGATTAAAAAAAGAGAAACACTTGGTAAAGAAAGAGTTATCGTACCTGAAGAAAATACCGAGGTCATTGATTTTTTAATTAAAAATAATTACACTCATTTTCGAGATGCTACCTTTATGTATTTAGGGAAAATGAAAACGTGGAATCCCAAAATGGTTTTTTCCAGGATTGGCGGTTACATAGGTTAATTAACTTGGCTAAGATGAAAAAATAATGAACACCATCGTTACATTTCTAAATTTTCGGATAAAACAATTTTCTCGATCGGTTCGAGAAATAGGAATTCCCTTATTTATTATTTTACTAATTGTCACGGCTGGAATTACGTTTAAAATACTAGTTTTTCTTTCCGAAGTTCAAGGCATGGAAATGGCAGTTTTTTCCTTTTTTCTAACGGCTTCTATTCATTTTGCTCGAAAGGATATACACTTTTTAAAGAGTCTGACGGTATCCCGGCCGCTACTTTTTTTAGCAGAATACAGTATGTTGTTATTCCCCGTAAGTATAGTGTTATTTTTTTTAGGAAAAATAGAACCAGCAATTTATTGGCAGTTGGGAGTAGTACCAGTTTTACTTCTTCCAGCGGGGACCTTAAAAAATAATAAGGTTGCTCCACTAGTTAATTTGAATAAAGTTTCACCAAAATTTTTTGAAATAAGATTAGGATTGCGAAAAATGTTTTTTGCAATTGTATTGTTATATTTTTCAGCATTAGGTTGTTCCTTTTTTATCGGAACATTGATTTTATTTAGTATTTTTCTATTGTTGATTTTGCCAGTTTTTTTTGAATATTTTGAGCCTAAAGAAATGATCGTGCTTGAATATGAGAAGGGTAATTTTATTAGAAAAAAAGTGGTCAACCATCTTTTGATTTTCCAAATCACCTTGCTGCCACACTATTTAACGTTTTTATTTTATCATCGAGAAATGTGGTATTTAGGTTTAGCTTGTTTTATCGGGATTAGTTTGGGAATCATTTTTAACATTGTGTATAAGTATGCTTCCTACCAACCTCATGTTCCAAAAATGTTTAGTAATTCTTTTCAGGCAATATTTCTGGCGACGTTATTAATGCCTGGTTTTGTTTTAGTCAGTATTGGTTTGATCATTTATTTTTGGCGTAAAGCCAATAACAATTTAGCTTATTATTATGCTTGAAATAAAACACTTAGCCGTTTCCTATGGAAATAATGAAGTATTGAGAGATGTTAATTTGACCTTTGGAGCAGGAATGATTCATGGTGTGCTAGGCATAAATGGAGCAGGGAAAACTACCCTTTTCAATACTATTTACGGATTTAAAAAACCCAATCAAGGAAGCGCTCAATTTCAAAACCGAACTATTCAAAATAGTGATATTGGTTTTATGGAAACCTCTTGTTATTTCTATCCATTGATGACTGGTATGGAATATTTGAAATTATTAGGTATTCAAAATAAAGATTTTGACCTTGAAAAATGGAATCGATTATTTGAGTTGCCACTCCATGAATATGTCGAAAATTACTCCACGGGCATGAAAAAGAAATTAGCTTTTATTGGGGTAATGGCAATGGATCGACCGATTTTAATTTTGGATGAACCATTCAATGGAGTCGATATTGAAAGTAATGAAAAACTGTTACAACTATTAATTCGATTAAAATCTACGAATAAAATCATCATTATTGCTTCTCATATTATTGAGTCGTTAACTCGGATTTGTGATCAAATAAATCTGTTGGAAAATGGAGTGATCAAGACTACTTATGAGAAAACGGAATTTCCAATCTTGGAAAAAGAGCTCAAGGATTCAATCAAGTTGAAAATTGATGATGTGTTAGAAGGACTTGTTTAATCGTTAAACAACTCTCCGAGTCGTTAAAAAATAAGAAAGTCGTTATAAAAGTCAGGTAAATTTGTCAGATAAGACTCGGAGAGTCATTTTGCGGTGCTATCAAAATATTACGTACTTTTGCAAAAAAAATACAAACGTGAATTTTGACGATTTAAATTTAAATAATCCACTACTGAATGCTTTAGCAGATTTGGACTATGTAGATCCAACTCCCATTCAGGTGGCAGCTTTTGCTCCAATTATGTCTGGAAAAGATGTGGTTGGCGTCGCCCAAACGGGTACAGGGAAAACTTTTGCCTATCTCATGCCATTGCTTCGATTGTTAAAGTACTCGACAGATGGACATCCACGGATTGCGGTTTTAGTACCAACTCGAGAATTGGTGGTGCAAGTAACTGAGGAAGTGAAAAAGTTGACGACCTACATGACTGTAAGAGCGGTTGGAGTTTATGGAGGAACGAATATCAATACCCAAAAATTAGCAGTAATGGAAGGTGTCGACGTTATCGTTGCCACTCCCGGACGATTTTATGATTTGGCTTTGTCCGGTGCATTTAAGACGAAGTATTTGAAAAATATAGTGATTGATGAGGTGGATGAAATGTTGAATTTGGGTTTTCGAACGCAGTTGAAAAACATCTTAGACTTACTTCCTGAGAAACGTCAAAATCTATTATTCTCTGCTACCTTGACGGAAGAGGTTGAAAATCTAATCAATGATTATTTTTTCGAACCAATGAAAATTGAAATTGCTCCCCATGGAACGCCATTGGAACAAATCCGACAGCATGCTTATTTTGGGGCAAATTTTAATACTAAAATTAACATACTCGAA
>CAYGRM010000485.1:0-4432 GCA_964352225.1 uncultured Saprospiraceae bacterium
GATTTTTTTTCTCCTCGAATTTTCTTTTCTTTTAATCGCTTTTCATCAAGCGCTCTTGGTCTTCTAGTTTTCTTTCGAGGCTTTTCGATGGTCAATGCTTTTTCTAATTTTTTGAAAAATTTTCCTTTTGCATCTTCTTTATTTCGAAGTTGTGATCTTGTACTCTGACTAGCAATTTGTAAAATTCCATTTTGAGAAATGAGAGCTGCCAAATTTTTAATGACTACTGCTTTTTCTACCTCCGTCAAAATCTCAGAATTTAATACATCAAAAAGTAATTCTACCCGAGTCGATACCTTATTGACATGTTGACCTCCTTTGCCCGAGCTTCGAGACACCCTAAAACTAAGTTCCTTTTCCAATTCTACTTGCCTGTTGGCAAATTTTTGCTCTTTCATGTTTTCTCCTTTTTCTTAAAAAACAATAAAACAGCTGGAAAGATTATTTAGTTCCAGAAAATTTAAAATGAGAACCGGTCGCTTTATTTAAAACATCAGATGCTACTAATTTTCACTCTAGAATTCATCGTTCGTGGTTCCTAAAAACGAAGCGACCGTATTATATTTTCACATATGCTTTTCCAATTCAACTTTTAGTTGCTCAGGTGTTTTATACCCAACAATTTTGTCTACGATTTTCATATTTTCATCTAAGACGACTAAAGTTGGATATCCTCTAACTGAGAAAAAACCAGATAATTGATGAGGTGAATTTCGGCCTCTTTTGTTCGGTTGAAATTGAGGATTTGCATATTCCTGTCCCATAAATTTAATTGGATCAGCCCCTTCCGCATTGAACTTAACTGCGTGAAAGTTTTTTCCAATTTGATTAACAATTTCAGGATTAGTGAAGGTTTTACTATCCATCATTTTACAAGGGCCGCACCATGGAGTGTAAACATCTACGATAGTTTTTCTAGGTTTTTTTTGCACCAATGATTCGATATTGTCCATGGTCGCCCATGGAATTTCAGTATAATTTTCAGGCTCTGAATCGCAAGAGAACAAACCGATGGTTAAAAAAATAAAAAGTAAATTTTTCATAAAGTGTAATATGTTTTAATAAGTTATTGTGGTTGTAATTTATTGATAATCAGTTGATTGTGTTTTATTTAAATTCTTGGCTAAATAATATTCGCTCGTTTTTCACATTTTTATCTTTGAAAAAAAGTAACTCATAATATTCTCCGCTAGCCCAAGTCTCCACCATACTTTCATAAAAAGGGCTTCCCGGATTCCCTGATTGCCCTGCGGGATAAACTCCATAAGCTTTTGGTTCTTCACCTACTTCCACGATCATTCTCCACGATGGTCCATGAACTCTACTACCTCTGATGCCAAAAGCATTGAGCACATTGCCATGACCTCCTGCTGAAACGAATTTGGATTGGAAACCTGTTAAGCTATTAATCATGTGGGGAATTTTAATATCTCGATGTTCTTCCCACGTTGCAAAATTGCCCTCTTTTTTCCATTCTTGCGAGCTTTTAACAACTTCTTTGAAAGTTATTAATGCAATATCTTTTGCGGTTTCTTTTTCAGTAGTTTCTTTTAAGTCAAAATAAATATTGTCTGGATCTTTTTCCAGTAATTCGATGGTTCTCCAATGTTCTGGGAAAAGTATTGGAAATTCTTTTTTTCGCAATGCATAAATTTCGTCCCACGTTTTTTTATAAAAATTATCATACCATTCATCAAAAATTACAGGAGCCACTTTATTTTTATCAAAATAATAGTCCCACTTTTTTAAAACATCAAAGAGTTCTTTTTCTTCGGCGGTTAAATTTTCATTTTCTAAAAACTTTAGTAAAATAGGTAAAGACTCCGCCGCTTTGATACTAAAATTATTGCCCTGCAAATCTTTCATATCTTGAACGGTAATATTTGACATAGCAGCTAAAGTTCGATTCAATACACGTCCACGAAAATCTTCAAAACCACCATTATAATAATAAGGATAAGTAGTGTCTGCAGAAAATTGATTAGCAGAACCAACGAAACCTTGAGTTGGATTTTTTACAAAAGGAGTTTGTTCGTAGGGGATGTAGCCTTTCCATCCACTAGAAGAAAGACTTCCATCTCGAACAAAACGACCTTGTTCTTTTTCTTTTAGGGGTAATTTTCCTTGAACCTTTAGGCCAATAGTTCCATCTTTTGTGGCGAATGCTACATTTTGAGCTGGATTATCGAATTGTCTCATTCCTTCATAAAGTTCGTCGAAATTTTTAGCAGTATTTATCCCCAAAAAAGTTTTTAATTCATTTCCTTCGCTCTCATGAGCAAGCCAATGAAGCGCTAAATCTTGACTTGGATGATCTTTGTTTTCATAGCTAACAGGTCCCCAATGGGTGTATTTTACCGTATCTAAAATATCTGGTTGGCCATTTACTTTGATCGTTTCTATAACGTACTGAGTAGGTTTTTCTTCACCATCAAATATGTAGGCTTCTTTGCTTTCGTCGGCCCATTTTATTTTATATAAATCAGAAACATCGTGTCCAACATTGGTGAATCCCCAAGCTACATTTTCATTGAAACCAATAGTCACTCCTGGAACTCCCGGAAGTGAAACTCCATAAACATTGATTTCGGGAGTATGAATTTGTAGTTCATACCAGATGGCAGGTAGAGTCAGACTCAAATGAGGGTCATTGCATAAAATTGGATTCCCAGAGGCAGTTTTGCTTCCTGCTACCACCCAATTATTACTGCCGTTTGACTCATGTGGTTTTTCGTATGGTCCATGCAATATTGCTCCAATACTAGGAGCTTTTATCATAGGTGAGGAAACATCAGCATTATCAACATCTCCTTTTAAAGGTGTGAAATCCCATTTTACATCACTTGGAATAATTGGTGATTCTTTATCACTTCTTTCAGGGTATAAAAAGTCAAACTGCTTTCGCCCAAAAGTGGCCAGAGCATTCGTAGATTCTAAGTCCGTCTCTCTAGAGGAAAGGGATTCGGCCATCGCTTTCATAAAAATAGCACTATGGAGAGGTGTCCACTCTTCTGGTTTATAATTCAGAAATTTAAATTCAATAGGATAATCTTTTTGGGAAAGAGAATTGATATAAGTATTGGCTCCTTTTACATAAGCTTCCACCAGAGCAAATTCTGCAGGTGTTTTTTTCCAAGATTTGATCGTGTTTTGAGCAGCAAGGACTAAGCCTTTTCGACGCTTAGTTTTATCATATTCGATTGTTCGCTCTCCAAGTACTTCTGAAAGACGACCAGCTGTAGCTCTGATGGTAAAATCCATTTGCCACAGCCTATGTTTTGATTCGACATAGCCTTGAATAGTAATTGCATCCATCAGGTTTTCTGCAAAAATGTGAGGAACTAATTTATCATCATAGATTACTTTGGCTGGAGCTTTTAAATCTAGACCTTCTAATGTTTCTACTTTAGGAAAAGCATT
Organism: uncultured Saprospiraceae bacterium; assembly: GCA_964352225.1. Lineage (GTDB taxonomy): Bacteria > Bacteroidota > Bacteroidia > Chitinophagales > Saprospiraceae > CAJQQY01. The sequence goes on from CAYGRM010000485.1 coordinate 3,421, forward strand.
GACTTTTTCTGCATTTTGCCAGAAACCTGTGAATGGATTTAATAATTTGCCTAAAGGGGGGATCGGATTAGATTCAAGAGGAATTGGATTATTTAATAAATAAGTTAGGGAAACTGTTGCGAGTAAAACAATGATAAATTTTAATTTGTCCATTTCTATTTTTCTTGATTGTTAATTTGGCCTGCAAAATATCACTTAAAGTTCAAATTAACCAATCTTATTTTGTCTAGAATATATAGAACTAGTTTTTTGAATCTTTTTATTTTGTGCCAGATAGTATAAAAAATCTTTGCTAAAATTAAGTTGGGCGAAGATTTGTCGGTCACATTAAATAAAAGAAGTATCAATTTTTTTTTGGTATGAAATCTTTAATAATAAGTGACAAAAATATAAAATATATTTAAAAAAATCGATTCCCATTTTTTGCAAATAAAGCTATGTTTTACAAGGGGTTGTTTTTTAAAATACCTTTTTTTAATGTCACAAAAAATAAGTAAAATAGTTGTTGTATTAGTAAATTCATCTTATTTTTGTGGAATCGAAAATATTTAAAAGTAGTTTTTGTGTTTATTTGTTTGGGTTAGAGACCCTTGCTTTCCAAAGCAAGGGTTTTCTTTTGGATAGTTTAAACACTTCCATCTCAAAATAAAAAAACCTTCTCTGATGATCAGAGAAGGTTTTTTTATTTTGAGATGGAAGTGTCCAATTAATAATTATTGGCTTTTTCCATTTGGATTAGTCAACATATTTGGAGCAGCAGCAGGAACCGCTTCTGGTTGCTTCGCTTTTTTGTTAACCATTCCAACTACTTTAAGTACTCTTTTTACATCGTCACCTTCATTAGTGTAAAGAGTTACTGTTTTATTAATTTTTCCTAAACGATTAGTCGCGTATCGGATCTTGATTTCTGAAGTTTCTCCAGGAAGAATAGGTGCTTTTTCGTAAGTAGGAACTGTACATCCACAACTACCTTTTGCATTTTTAATAATCAAAGGTTCATTTCCTGTATTAG
>CAYGRM010000486.1:0-4418 GCA_964352225.1 uncultured Saprospiraceae bacterium
CCTACTTCATAACTTGAACCTGAACAAATTTCCGCAACAATACTTTCACTATAAATTTCATTTACAGTCAAGTCAACATTGATAATACTATCACAGCCATTAACTGTTTGCAATACATTAAAATAATTACCGCTCGTCGTATAAGTCGAATCGCCAATTACTAATTCCTCTCCTTCACAAATTGATTCTTCTCTAAAAATATCATATACCTCATTTACTGTCAAATTTAAAGTTACCAAACTATCACAACCAGCTTGAGTAGCTATGGTATCTTGATAAATTCCAGTTTGATTATAAATAGAACTTCCCACCACGTATGATTCGCCTGGACAGATATTTTCTACCAAATTGATTTCTAAAATATTATCTACTACCAAGTTCAATGTTACAATACTATCACAACCCAAAGAGGAAATTAAGCTATCAACATAAGTTCCTGTTGTATCATAGGTACTATTTCCAATGATTATAGTTTGTCCCTGACAGAGAAATTCATCTAAAATTATTTGAGCTACAGGATTAACTGTCAAATTCAATGTAACGATACTATCACATCCCTCAACTGAACTTAAGTCATTGATAAATGTCCCATTTTGATCATATTCCGTTCCTCCTATAAATACTGATTCACCTTCACAAATTGTCGAGTCAACCGTTAAATCAAAAATATCATTTACAATTAAATTTAAATTAATGATTACACTATCACACCCACTAGCTGCATCAAGAGTATCAACAAAATTTCCAGTCTCAAAATAAAATGCTCCTCCTACTTCAATCGAATCACCTTGACAGATTTCTAAATCAAGGTTGTCTATTTCCACCGTTAATTCTATAACTTCTAAAGATTGTGTATTCGAAATAATACTACACAATGGATTATTTATATCAGAAGAATCATTCGCTACAACGACTTGATAGAAACCAGTATGAGATGTTTCCGCTGTCAAGGTGAATGTAGAATCATTTGCTCCAATGATATCCATCCAAGTCGTTCCATTTGTACTAAACTGCCATTGATAAAATGGCGTATCATACCCTTCAGTCAAAGTAACTTCAAAAGAAACAACTGTTTCTTCACAAACTATATTCGCAGGTGCTATTGTCAAAGTCGCCTCAGGAGAACAATTATTAAAAATAATATTTTGAGTAACTGAACTTTCATTTCCACAAGCATCAGTTGCCGTCCACGTTCGAGTCATTAATCTTAAATCAACGCAATCTCCAGACGTTTCTATTTCTTCAAAAACAACTACCACATCGCTACAATTATCCGTTGCCGTTGGTGTAATCAATTCAGGAATAGAGTCACAAGGAATCATCATGTCAGCAGGAACACCAGTAAATACTGGAGCTATGACATCTTGAATTTGAATATTTTGAGTATGAGAAATTTCATTTCCGCAATCATCTGTAAACGTCCAAGTTCGAGTAATTTTAAACGTATTCTCACAAGTTGTATCCGAATATGTTTCTTCAAAAACCATTTTCAAATCAGGATCACAATCATCAGATGCAACCACCATCTGAGTATCTGGGATTTCTCCACAATCCAATGTCAAGTCATTTGGCACATTGAATAAAGTAGGAAGAGTCGTATCTTCAATTGTAATTACTTGAGTAACGGTAGATTCATTATCGCACTCATCATAAGCTGTCCATGTTCGAGTAATTGTATATGGACAATTTTCCGAAATGACTTCACTAAAATCAATATCTTCTACGAAATATACTCCATCAATTTCTTCACCTGAACAATTATCAGTTGCTGTTAATTCAGCAGCAGGTGGAATTGGGTCGCCACAATCCAAAGTAATATCTGCAGGTGGTGTTTCAATAACTGGTCCTTCTTCATCTTCAACTGTAACTATTTGAGTCGCCGAAACTGAGTTCCCACAACTATCAGTTGCTGTCCAAGTCCGAGTAATCGTATATGGACATCCGCTTGAAGTTACTTCATTCAACACCGCTGTTAAATTATTCCAACAGTCATCAGTTACTGTTACATTTGCAGGATCTGGAATTGCGGTGCAATTTACTGTCAGGTCATTGGGTACTCCAACCAGAGTTGGGAACTCATTATCGTTTACTGTAATAATTTGACTTTGAGAAATAGTATTTCCACATGAATCAATTGCAGTCCAAGTTCGAGTAATTGTAAAAGGACAACCATTCGAAATATCTTCTGTAAAAATAATTTCTATATCTGGTGTACAATTATCACTTGCAGTTACATTTACATTTACAGGATCTGGAATTGCATCACAATTTACAGTTACATCATTTGGTACATTTACTAAAACTGGATTTGTATTATCTTCTACTGTAATTGTTTGTTGCTCAATTACCATATTATTACAAGGATCAACTGCTGACCATGTTCGCGTTATAGTATATGGACAACCTGTTCCAATTACCTCTTCAAATAAAACGGGTAAATTACCTGAACATAAATCTGTCGCAGTTACTATTGGCGGAGTTGGAATAGATTCACAATCTACTGTTTCATCATTTGGTACTCCTGCCAATACTGGGAAAGTATTATCATCTACAATAATTACTTGAACTATAGAATCTACATTTCCACAATCATCAGTTGCTACCCATTTTCGAGTAATCATATATGGACAGACTGTCATTACCGTTTCTTCTGAGAAAACTATTTCTACATCTGTATCACAAACATCACTTGCTATAACATTTGCAGTATCTGGAATTGTTGAACAATCTACGGTAACATCATTTGGAATATTTGTAAAAACAGGAATTGAAGTGTCTTCAACTGTTATATTTTGTATCGCCGTAATTGTATTGTTACAGAAATCTATCGCACTCCATGTTCGAGTAATTATAAATGGGCAACCTGTTCCGATTACTTCTGAAAATTCAACATTAATATTTCCGAGACAATTATCCGTTGCAGTTACATTTGCTGCAGTTGGAATAGCATTACATTCTACAGTTACATCACTTGGAACATTTGCTAAAACAGGATCTGTGTTATCTTCTACTGTTATCACTTGGATTACAGAATCTGCATTTCCGCAATTATCCGTTGTTACCCATTTTCGAGTAATTAAATAAGGACAACCGCTTCCAATTGTTTCTGTGAATACAACTGCAATATTAGCATCACAATTATCACTTGCTATCACATTCGCCGTATCTGGAATCGAAATACAATCTACTGTTACATCATTTGGCACATTCGCCAATATCGGCAAATCATTATCTTCTACGGTTATTATTTGGGTCGCCGTAATTGTATTGTTACAAGAATCCGTCGCGCTCCACGTTCGAGTAATCGTGTATGGACAGCCAGTTGAAATATTTTCTGTGAAAACTACATCAACAATTGGTGTACAATTATCACTTGCCGTCACATTTGCTGTTGCTGGAATTGATCCACAATCTACTGTAATATCATTTGGAACATTTGCTAAAACTGGATCTGTATTATCCTCTACTGTAATTAATTGAGAAACTACTGTTTCATTTCCACATGAATCCGTCGCCGTCCAAACTCTAGCTATCAAATATGGACACCCAGTTGTCTGAGTTTCAGAAAATGCTACATCCATATTTCCTAAACAGTTATCTGTTGCAATTACATTGGCAACTACTGGTATTGCATCACATTCAACGGTAACATTCGTAGGCACATTAGCAAAAACTGGGGCAGTCGTATCTTCTACCGTGATCACTTGTATCACAGAATCTGCATTGCCACAATTATCAATAGTTACCCATTTTCGAGTAATTAAGTATGGACACCCATCTCCTATTCCTTCTGAGAAAACAATCCCTGCATTTGAATCACATGCATCACTTGAAGTGACATTCGCTACAACTGGGATCGAAGTACATTCTACTGTTACATCATTTGGTACATTCGCAAAAATCGGTGCAGCGGTATCCTCTACGGTGATCACTTGAATAACTGAATCTGCATTTTGGCAATTATCAACTGCTACCCATTTTCGGGTAATCAAATATGGACAGCCCGTTCCTACTTCTTCCGTAAAAGTAATATCAACATTAGCGGTACAATTATCACTCGCAGTTACCACAGCTACAGCTGGAATAGCATTACACTCAACGGTCACGTCATTTGGTACATTTCCAAAAACTGGATTAACTGTATCAATCAAAGTAATCACTTGTGTTCCCACCACTTCATTATTACATAAATCTGTTGCTGTCCACGTTCGAGTAATCGTGTATGGACAGCCGGTTCCAATCACTTCATTAAACGTCACGGATAAACTTCCTGCACAATCATCTACTGCTGTCACCAATGCTTCTCCTAAAATCGCATCACATTCAACCGTAACATCTGAGGGCACTCCTGACAATACTGGAAGATTATTATCCTCTACCATGATCACCTGAACTGCCGTAACTGTATTGTTACAAGA
>CAYGRM010000487.1:0-3626 GCA_964352225.1 uncultured Saprospiraceae bacterium
TCTAAAATCCACACCCGTATTCAAAGTTGTGGTAGTTTCCCATTTTAAATTCGGATTAGGTAAACGCGATGAAGCAGTTGACCCACCTACCGTTTCACCTCCAAAAACGTAAGGCCTGTCATCAGCAACACCGAGAGACTCCAAAGAATTAATTCCTTGGTTACCCGTTGCTCCATAACTCACCCTAAATTTTAATTCATTAATACTTTCTATATTCTGTATGAATGTCTCCTCGTGAGCTTTCCATGCCAAAGAAACAGCTGGAAAAAATCCCCATTTATTATTGGCTGCGAATACGGAAGCTCCATCTGCTCTCGCAGTAGCCTCCAATAAATACCTATCCAAATATCCATAACGTACCCGCCCCAAGAAGGAAAGAAGCCTTCGTTCAGAAACATTTCTGACATTTGCGAGTAGCGTGGTAGCATCTCCGTTAAAGCCAAGTGCATTATTGGTGAAACCTGACTTATCCAATTGAGTATATTCGTTAGACTGCTCGTCAAAAGCCTGAACACCAGTTATGTCCAAATTATGATCTTCCCCAAGCTGCGGATTATAATTGATAATATTCTCTATCAATACCTGCTTAAAAAGTGTATTCGCAAGTACTCCAATGCCTCCTATTCCCTCATCTCCTGCAGAATGTAATGAAGACCTGTATATACCTCTATTGGTATTCCGATTTCTAAGAAACGTGTTTAAGGTATAGCTCAGATTCGGATTAAAATCATAAGTCAAGTTAAGATTAATGTCAGTAAGATTAATTTTTGTTCTATCCGTAGACTCTCGCTGATCCCACAGTGGATTTACAGCTGTAATTGAAGAACCCAAATAAAATTTTATTAGCTCATTATCTTCTGTAAAAGGTTTAGCCAATGGCGTAATAGTGGTGAAATTCAAACCACCGGTTTCTTGATCTTGAGTGGCATTTTGATAATTAAAGATACCCCTAAAGGTTAATTTATCAGTAACCGCGTGCTCAAGGTTTAACTTGTAGGTACCTCGATCAAAACCAGAGTTTGGAATAATACCTTCTTGAGAAAAATAATTAAGACTTGAAAATATTTTCGTCTTCTCCGTTCCTGAAGAAAAGCTTAAGGAATGGCTTTGTATTAACGCATCTCGTAGCACATTATCTTCCCAATTAACAAACTCCCTATTTTCAATCGCATCTAGTTCAAAAGGACTGAATATATTTTCGTCCCTTAGGTAATCTCCTGTAAATCTATTTCTATTGGCTTCTCTTCTTAAATCGATAAACTGAGAGCCATCATACAAATTAAAGTTTCTGGTCACGGTTTGAATGGTGGTATACCCATTATAATTAATAGTTGACTTACCTAATTTACCTTGTTTGGTTGTGACTAAAATCACACCGTTTGATGCCCTGGAACCATAAATAGCCGTGGAAGATGCATCCTTAAGAATTTCAATATTAGCAATATCATCCGGTGCCACGTCATTTAAATTATCAAATGGCAAACCGTCCACAATTATTAATGGCGAATTACCATTGGGTGCAACAGAGACATTTCCTCTAATAACTATATTCGATGTACCTCCTGGTCTTGCATCTCCTAAATTAACTTGGACACCTGCAGCTCTACCACGTAGCATTTCCGAAACATTTGTTGTTGGCACTGCGGTTGCTTCATTTACCTCAACACTCACCACTGATCCAACAACATTACTTTTTCGTTGCGTTCCATATCCGACAACAACAACCTCATCTAGGGCTTGGGTATCTTCTTCCATTGAAACATTAATAACATCCTGTTGCCCTACAACAATTTCAACCGTCTTGTATCCCAGATAACTGAATACCAATACCGCGTCAGATGTAACGTTTGATATTTCATAATTACCGTCAAAATCGGTGACTACACCATTCGTTGTCCCTTTGGCCACGATGTTTACACCAGGAATAAACCCCGAGGCATCGGAAATGGTACCCGTTACCGTTTTGGTTTGGGAAAACCCGAGGGTCGTACAAAGTAATGCTATAATAATAAAGATGGCACGTCTCATTTTGTAGATAAGTTTTAATTATCCCCAAATGTATGGACATTATAATTTTCTTAACCATATCTACACCTATACAAAAATACTACATTGATAATTTTAGCTGCCATTAATTGATAATATGATAATATTTAAAGGGCATAAGCTGCGAAATAGTCCTTTTTAAAGAAATAAGCACGAAATAGAATCCTACAGCCAATTCTTTCATGTAGTGGTGATGTTGTGGTTGTGTTGTGGTTAAAAGTAGAAGTGTATGGTTTAGAACGACAGAATATACTCTGTCAATCCAGCTTCATGTGCTAAATTCATCTTTTTACGCAAACGATATCTTTTGACTTCTACACTTTTTATTGATATGTTCAACAAAGGAGCTATCTCCTTAGAAGACAGGTTTAATCTAAGATAAGCGCATAATCTTAAGTCGTTCGGTGTTAATTCTTTGTGTTTTTCCTGAAGTTGACGAAAGAAATCCTTGTCAGCATTGTTAAAGGCTTCTTCGAAAAATTCCCAATCGTCATCATTAGTTATGTTTTTATCTATGGTTCTAATGACTGATTTTATTTGGGTAGGATTAGCAGCTGCTGCTAATTTCTCTTTAATACTATTTAAAAATTCATTCTTTTTTATGATACTCATCGTGGAGATTGCCAATTCTCTATTCTTACTGTCAATCTCTACCTTAAGTTTTTCATTTTTCAATACCGCAAGTTCTTTGGCGGTTTTTAGTTTTTTTCGTTTAAGTTTTTTCTTCTCCTCCGCTAAAACTCTCCCCTGCCTTTGTGTGTAGTACGATTTATACGTCTTGTGCATACTTAAAAAGAAAGCTAGTGCCAATGCAACATAACATATCAAAGCTGTTATGGACCAATACCATGGTTTATTAATCTTGAATGCGTAGGTAGCTGCATTACTAGTAATCGTATTTCCGATTTTAGCCCTGACTTCAAAAACATAATCCCCATAGGCTAGATTATTGAAACTTACCGTTGGATTAACACTCCAATCACTCCATTCTTGAAACAAGCCCGCAAGCCGGTATTGGTAGCTTACTTCCGCATACTTTTCATACTGGGGTACAGCATAGGAGAAAACAAGAGAGTTCGCTTCAAAATCAAATTCCTTAGTGCTACTGGGTAAAGGAACCAAAGTGGGTTCCTCCAAAGCGGAAACACTTTTTATTCCAGAAATCTCTATTAGATACTCTGCTTCTTTTCGTTTAGCTAAGTCAAGCGTAACAAAACCGTTAGAAATACCTATCACATACTTGTTATCGGAAATTCTACTAATGTTCTCAAAACCCGCAACGCCTAAGCTTCTCCTAAAAAAAGATGGAATAGGAATCGATGTAATCGTTAACGATTTGGAAAAAACTTCTGGCGAAACAATAGACAGGCCATTTTTGGTAAAATACCAAAGTCTATTTACTGCCTTATCTGGCATGGCTATACTGGTTATACCACCGGCTCGTTCAATTAGAAGGTTATTTAGCACCGAATCTGGTTTAAAACTAAGACGACCACTTTCTTTGACAAAAGCGCCGTTAACACTTGAATAAACCACTTTGTCATTATAAGAAACGAGACTTGAGCCATATCCCATTTGAG
>CAYGRM010000487.1:3636-4396 GCA_964352225.1 uncultured Saprospiraceae bacterium
TGTTTCTACTACATCAACCTTTCTAAAATTATCGTCTATTAATAAACTGTAAAGTCCTTTAATCTCATGGTTTACTAGAACTTTATGATCATCAATCAACTCAAAAAAACGTGTGGAGATATCAAAGCCTTCTAATTTGTTTCTAAAAGACCAGTCCCCACCTTTTCTTTCCAGAATAGACATACCATTAAAATTACCTTGTAGAAACAAATCGGGTCGGCCTTTAAGTCTTTTTATGCCCCATGTACCCGGAAATGAAGATATTAATTCGGCATTACCATTCTCAATTAAGTAAGTACCGTTATTATGCCCGCAAAGCAGATAGCCATCAAATGCATCCAAACTCCATACCTGCCCCTCGGTACCACGTACCAACTCAAACTCCTGACCACCCTCTAAATCACTAACAAACAAGCCTTGATTTGTGCCTAGATAAAGCTTATTGCCAAATACCTTAGATGCGTACACCAACCCCAAATCTCCATTATTATCAATGTATTCATTAAAAGGAGATTTCAAGTTAACCACACTTATTCCATTATCCAAACCTAGCCAAAGGTTCTCATCCGCATCTTGAAAGACTGACAGAATTGTATTATTATTGAGGCCATTCCTTCTATTTATAATTCGCATCAGATAGTTGTTGGAATCTATTTGGTAAATACCATCTGATATCGTTCCTAAAATATAAGATACATCCTTTAACTTATTGGTAGCGTAAACGACAACATCGCCCTTTGATTTTAATAGCCGGATGTCT
>CAYGRM010000488.1:0-4391 GCA_964352225.1 uncultured Saprospiraceae bacterium
TACTCGATGCTTGACGTTTGTTTTTTAGACGGTGGAATTTTTAAAAAGATACCAACTTGGGTTATTTTTTAGGAGAATAAGCCTGCTCTTATGACCCCTAAGGAATATGCCCAACAGTAAGCAACCCTGGATGTTTAATTTTTAGGTTCTTCGACAAATCTTTTGAAAACAACTTTGAGACCTCCGAGAGAAGGAAAAAGTGGGAAAGTTAGAGTTATTACAGTCAATGGCCTTAACAACTTTAGCTTTGCTATTTGCACGCTCACGAAGTTATCAAAGCTATACTACGAGATTTATCTATGAAGCAAAAAAAAACCAGCAGCTAATCTTTTCCCTGAGCTACGCATTTAATTTTTGACAAAATGAAACTCCCCTACTTCCCTTTTCGTTTTAATAAAAAACTAAAAATATGATATATAAAAATCCTTGGAAGACCTTAACCATCGAAGAAGTCTACGACAACCCTTGGATCAATATCACCCATCGAAAAGTACTCAACCCTGCTAAGCAAAATGGAACATATGGAAAGGTTCATTTTAAAAATACTGCGGTCGGTGTACTTCCTTTAGACGAAGAAAATAACACTTGGCTAGTTGGGCAATACAGATATACGTTGGAAAAATACTCTTGGGAAATACCCGAGGGTGGATGCCTGGAAGGAATTGAACCATTGCAAGCTGCCAAAAATGAGCTGCAAGAAGAAACTGGAATTACCGCCAATAAATGGACGAAAGTTTTAGACATTCATACTTCTAACTCTGTAACGGATGAATTTGGCATTTGCTATTTGGCACAAGATTTATCATTTGGAGTTGCCTCACCAGAGCCTTGTGAAGACTTAGTAGTCAAAAAAGTAACTTTCGAAACAGCATTTGAAATGGTGATGAATGGCGAGATAACCGATTCACTTTCGATGGCGACAATCATGAAGGTGAAGCTATTGTTGTTTTCTTAAAGAAGGAGTAGGAGAATTATTTAGAGTTTATTCTCCTACTCCATCTTTGTTTTGATTAAAACTCGTACCGGTACTCTACCGAATTCTTTAAGGTAAATACTCCAAATCCATCTTTAAAATTACTGTGCACTAACACAGGTTCAGCAAATGGATTCCCCTGAGCATCAGAATTTAAACTACGAGTAGTTTCATAAATATAGTAGTCCTTCGTCAAGGTGTAAACGATCACTTTAGCTGCGATCAATTCATCATCTTGAGATACTACCCACTCACTTTGTTGTAACAATCTAAGATCATATGAATTTCCATTAAAGGTAATATCTGGAATTATTTCACCCACATCATATCCATATTCCGCTAATGGATCATCTGAAAACGAATACACATTATTCGTATAAATCTCACCATTAAATCCACTTTTGACTTCAAAGTAAATGTCGAAGGCATAGAAGTTTTCTTCATCAGCTGGATCATTTATTTTGACTTTCATTAGGTCGTACAAATTTTCATCAAAATCAAAAGGAACTTTATCAAACTCATAAGTTACTCCTGTAATATTAGCTTTGGAAGGCATTACTTGTGTAGTCGATAAGGGATCGAAACCCTCCGTTGATACATCTAATCGATATGTGCCTTGAGTCAAAGGTGGATTCTCTGGGCCGATGTAAATATTATTATTTTCATCGTAAGTGAAATCGTACAGTAATTCTCCATCTTTATACAACTGAACTAAAGCATCAGGAAAAACTGAATACTCTTTTTCCTCAATGATTCCTAAACTGTTTCCAACAAAAACAGTTGGTAATGTTTCAATATTCGGAATGAGGCTTGGCGTCGATAAATGTGAGGTGACTGCTAACTTCGAAATATGTTCAGGAAATTCGATCACTTTAGTAGCCGAAAATCGATCCTCATTACAACTTGTAAAACTAATTAATAACAATATATATACGCAATACTTTAAATGATTCATTTTTTCTTGGTTTTAACTTTTTTAATTAAAATTTGAAGGAATAAGCAACTGATGGAATAATCGGAAGAATACTTATTTCCTTTAATTCTCTTTTGGTAGTTCCAGTTTCTGGATCAAAATTTTCTTCAGCAAATAGATAATATGGATTTCTATTCCAATAGGCATTATACACACTTATAATCCATTTTCGTTCAAACTTTTTTTTCTTTTTGATAAATTCTACACTAAGATCAAGTCGGTGATAGTTGGACATTCGATAAGCATTTTTATCTCCTAAAACTTCTACCTCACTAAACGATGATCCCCATGGGCCATTATTTCCCGCAGTAGAATAACGAGCAGTTGGCAAGGAAACTGCATTCCCCGTTCCAAAAACCCAAGCCCCAGAAAATGAAATTCGATCACTTAATTGATGCGAGGCAACTATCGATAAATCGTGTCTTCGATCATATCTGAATGGGTAAGTTTCTCCCCCATTGATCTCTGGAAAAGTTCGAAAATTCCATGACAAAGTATAACCAATCCATCCCGTAGTTTTGCCTTTTTTCTTTTGGATAAAAAATTCAGCACCATATGCTTCGCCGTCACCTTGAGTTATTTTGGTTTGCCAATCAGTTCCAAAGCCCGTGAAAAAACTTGCTCCTTCTTTGTAAGACACCACATTTTTCATTTGCTTATAAAATCCTTCAACGGAAACTTCAAATTTGTTGTTGATCGTTTTTGCAGCTCCGATAGCAGCTTGCCAAGATTCTTGCGGTTTTACATTTTCCGTACTTGGAACCCAAAGATCCGTTGGTAAGCTCAATGCTTCACTTGTTAGTAAATTGATAAATTGAGTCATAGTGGTAAAAGCCCCTTTAAGAGCAACGCCATTATCCATTAAATAGCGCATTCCTATTCTAGGTTGAAGTGAAGTATAGAACTCATCATTTACTTTAAATCCCGAAGCATGCAATCCAATATTCGCTTTAAAGTTGCCAAACTTCATATCATCTTCTACATAAAGATCATACTCCATCGTACTCAATTTCTGCGAACCAATCAAAGTATCTAAAGGTTGGTCATCACCTGATTCTAATTTAAAAGATAGTGCTCCGGGTCGGTAAGTATGATGGGTAGCACTTCCTCCAAATCTTATATAATGATTAGGATTGGGGATATAATCAAAGTCTAACTTCCCTGCCACATCTTCAATCCCTGATATATATTTAGCCGAAAATTTCTCATTAAAATCATCATCCTTATCTTCATAACCAGCCAAAAAGTTAATATTGTAATTACTATAAGTAAGCGTAGTATTCAAAAATAACTTATTACTGATTTGATAATTCCAACGTAAAGCACTAATCAAATTTCCCCAATCAATTCCCCCTTCACTCACCACATCATCTTCTTCATATTTATTATAAAAAACATCTGCTCCAGAGTAAGCACTCAAAAATAGTCGATGTTTATCATTTATTTTATGCTGAAGTTTTGCATTCAAATCATAAAAATAAAGCTTAGGCGTAACCTCCCCACCTTCAGCAGATGCAGCACTTTTTATGATCGGTCTAAAAATTAAATCGGCATAAGTTCGACGTGCCGAAATTAGAAAAGAAGTTCTATCCGAAACAATTGGCCCTTCCAAAGTCAACTTAGATGAAATCAAACCAATTGATCCTTCTCCATGAAACTCTTTGGTATTTCCTTCCTTCATATTTATTTCCAAAACTGAAGATAACCGTCCTCCATATCTTGCAGGAAATCCACCTTTGGTCAACGTAACATTCTTTATCGCATCGGCATTAAATACTGAAAAGATTCCCAAGACATGACTTACATTATAAATAGGAACTCCATCCAATAAGACTAGATTTTGATCAGGACTTCCCCCTCGCACATATAAACCACTCTGCCCTTCTCCCCCTGATTGAACACCTGGTAATAATTGTAAAGTTTTCAAAACATCTACTTCCCCCAACAGAGCAGGTAATCTTTTGATTTGTTCTATCGGTACATCAATTCTACTCATTTGAGTTTCTTCTTCGATTCTACCGATACGTTCGCCCACCACCTCAATTTCTTCCAGAGATAATTCATCTGATAATTTGATGTTAAGTTTCAAATCTTTATCTAAATAAAGAGGGATTACTTTGGTCTGATATCCGATATAAGAAAAGGTCAAATAAACAGAATCCTTTGGAAGCGTTAGACTATAAAAGCCATAAGTGTTAGTGGTGTTTCCATCTAAACTTTTAGCATCAAAGACATTGGCTGCAATTAATTTTTCGCCAGTTTTTTCATCTTCAATATAACCGCTGATGGTGAATTTTCTTTGTGAGTCAGTTTGAGCAAAACTTAAATTAGCAAAGACCACTAAAATAAGACAAGGTAAAAGGTAATTTCGTTTCATAAAATACACTAGGTTTTAGCAATATTAATAATCTGTTGTCAAGTATGCTTATAAGACAAACCTATAAG
>CAYGRM010000489.1:0-4355 GCA_964352225.1 uncultured Saprospiraceae bacterium
TGTGCAAGCGTTTAGTCGTTTTTTCAAAAAGCAAGAAGGTATCTCTCCTTCGAAATTTAAAGATTCGTAGCTGGACTTTCCAATTCCACTTTTATCATTTTTTTTAGCCAAAACCACTTTTAAAATAGAACTGGACTTGAAAAGTCTAGCTACAGGAAAAATTGCCAACTCCTCGGGAAAACCTACCTACAAAACTGCCTCATTTCTGCCCCATCTTTGTATTGTCATTTAAACAAATAATATTTAATCAATAAAAAAAAGAACAATGCAAAATTTTAATGTCCCAACAAGAGCGGAAGTTTCAGAAAACAATCAAGCTATTTTTGACAACCTTAACAAGGCTTTAGGTTTCGTCCCAAACTTGTATGCTTACTATGCAAAAAATGATACAGCACTTGCTGATTATTTGGCTTTGCAAAACCGAAAAAGTACACTTAAAGCAAAAGAGAGAGAAATTATCAACTTAGTCACTAGCCAAATCAATGGGTGCAGATATTGTCAATCAGCTCATACTGTTTTAGGGAAAATGAATGGTTTCTCAGAAGAGCAAATTTTAGAAATCAGAGGTGGCTCAGCTTCTTTTGATTTAAAATTGAATGCACTTACAAAATTCACAAAGTCAGTTGTTGAAAATAGAGGCAATGCAACTCAAGCTGCTAAAGATGCTTTTTTCGCAGCAGGTTATACTGAAGCAAATATGATTGATGTAGTAATTGTAATTGGTGATAAAGTGATCAGTAATTATATCCACAATTTGACTGGATTTGCTATTGATTTTCCGGTAGCACCTGAATTAGAAACAGCAACAGTTTAATAAAAAATAATCCCTTAAATCAAGTAATAAAATTTTCAAATCACAATTTAAATAATAATAAAAATGAACAATAAAGTAGCATTGATATTTATGGTAGCGATGATGTTTATCGCGGGTTCAACTTTCGCGCAAGATAATATGGCAAAAAAAGGAATGACTGATCACGCTGCAAAAGCACAAACCATTAAATTGGAACAAACAAAAGGAGATTTTAATATCCAGGGTTTGACATTGGCAGAAGGAAATTATGTTTTTGAAATCTCCAATAATGGAGTAGATCATGAAGTTGGTTTTGTCATCGCCCCAAAATCAAATCCTGATGCTCATATCAAAACTGGGTATGTTCAAAAAACCATTAAGGATGGAGAAAAATCTAATTCAAAAGTGGTGAATTTACCAAAAGGAGAATATGTATATTTTTGTCCAATGAATCCAACTCCAAAATATACGATCACAGTTAATTAATCATAGTCTGAATATTTCCCAAACCGAATTAATTTGCTCTTCAAAGTTTAAGTACTTTGAGGAGTATTTTTTGTAAGACAACTTTCCAAGTCGTTATTAATATCAAGTATGATTAGTTTGGACGATTTGAGTTGAACGACTTGGAAAGTCGTTTTACAGGGGAATTACCGTTGTATTTTTCGCCATGGTCAAACTTAATAGTGATTCTATTTTTCCAATATTTTTTACTGAAAATAATTTCTCTGAAACAAATGAATTATACTCTTTTATATCTTTGACTATTACTTTTAGGAAAAAATCTGCCCCACCTGTGACATAATGACATTCTAAAACTTCAGGAAAACTAGTCACTTGCTTTTCCATTTTTTCAATAGCCTCTTTTGAATGATCCTTTAGGTTAAGAAAAACGAAAGCGAAAAGCATCTTTCCAACTTGGTCTGCATTGACGATGGCAACATATCAATCAATCACTTTTTCTTTTTCCAATCTTTTTATTCGATTAAAAATTGGAGTCGTGGAAATGTTTAATTCCTTCGCTATGTCTCGAATCGTCATTCGAGAATCTTCTTGGAGGAAGGAAAGTATTTTGATATCGAGTTCATCGAGTTTCACCATTTTTCTATTGAGTTAAGTTTTTTTCAGTTCAAGGGTGATTAATAAACAAATGTCTCCTTTTTGCATTTTATTTAAGGTTTATAAAAGCAACCGCACTACTTAAGACGTGTCAAAAAACATTATTCTTTTCTTTGATAAAAAACAATCCTATTAAATGACAAGAAAGTCATATTGTACAAAAAGCAGTAACAATATCCTTATTTATATTCAGAATAAAAACAATCGACTAAATTTCGTTATTTTTGTAGCACAAATGAATTTTAAACTATGGTGAAATCTAATCAAAATATCCAAAAGAAAGTATTGGCTAAAGCATTTGAAAAAATGTGTACGGCAAAACATATGACTAAATTGTTTGAAAGCAATTTTAAGTTAGTTTCCAAGTATGTTCATGCTACATCGCGAGGTCATGAAGCGATTCAAATTGCTTGTGGTTTGCAACTTTTACCTCAAGATTTTGCATTTCCATATTATCGAGATGATGCGATGTTGTTATCAATTGGAATGCGTCCCTATGATTTGATGCTTCAACTTTTGGCCAAAAAAGATGATCCATTTTCAGGAGGTCGAAGTTATTATTCTCATCCAAGTTTGAAGGATGATGATAAGCCAAAAATTCCTCATCAATCTTCTGCAACTGGAATGCAAGCGATTCCAGCAACAGGTGTTGGAATGGGAATCCAATATCGAGAAACTTTAAAAATAAATGAAAAACATTCGAAGAAACCAATCGTGGTTTGCTCTCTTGGGGATGCAAGTGTAACAGAAGGTGAAATTGCGGAGGCTTTCCAAATGGCAGCTTTGAAGCAATATCCAATTCTATATTTAGTGCAAGATAATGAGTGGGATATTTCGGCAAGTGCAGATGAAATTCGGGCACAAGATGCTTTTGAATATGCTCAAGGATTTAAAGGTTTGGAAGCGGTGACGATTGATGGAAGTGATTTTCTTGAATCTTATTCTACCTTGAATCGAGTCATTGAAACGATTCGAAAAGAGCGTCGTCCATTTTTAGTTCATGCAAAAGTACCTTTGTTGAATCATCATACTTCAGGTGTTCGAATGGAATGGTACCGCGATGACTTGGAAGAAGCCAAATTGAATGATCCCTACCCTATTTTAAAAAATCAATTATTGGAAAATGGCTTTTCCAAAAAACAAATAGAAAAAATTGAAGTGGACGCTTTGAAAACGGTCCAAGCTGATTTTGAAAAAGCACTCCAAGCGGAAGATCCTGATCCATCCTCTCTTTTCGATCATGATTTTGCCCCCACTCCAATTAAAGAAGAAACTGGAACTCGAAGACCTGAAAATGGAAGCGAAGTAGTCATGGTTGATTGTGCTTTGCATGCTGTCGAAGAATTGATGCGAGCAGATAAAGAATGTCTTTTGTACGGTCAAGATGTGGGAGGAAGATTGGGAGGCGTTTTTCGAGAAGCGGCGACATTGGCACAAAAATTTGGAGATGAGCGAGTTTTTAATACTCCAATTCAAGAAGCCTTTATTGTTGGTTCGACTGTGGGGATGTCGGCAGTTGGGTTGAAACCAATCGTGGAAGTTCAATTTGCAGATTATATCTTTCCAGGAATCAATCAGTTATTCACGGAGGTCAGCCGATCGTGTTATTTGACTAATGGAAAATATCCAGTTAGCATGATTTTACGAGTTCCGATTGGAGCTTATGGAAGTGGTGGTCCTTACCATTCTTCGAGTGTGCAATCAATTATTGCCAATATTCGAGGAGTAAAAATTGCTTACCCAAGTAATGGCGCTGACCTTAAAGGTTTGATGAAAGCAGCTTACCATGATCCAAACCCTGTGGTAATTTTTGAACATAAAGGTTTGTACTGGTCCAAAGTTCCAGGTACCAATGCTGCTCGAACTATCGAACCTGCCGAAGATTATATTTTACCTTTTGGAAAAGCTAATGTTGTTTTGGAACCAACTGAATCGAATGTTGAAAATGGAAATTCGCTGACAATCATCACCTACGGAATGGGAGTGCATTGGGCATTAAATGCGGCAAAAGATTTTATAGGGAAAATTGAAATCGTTGATTTGCGAACTATCGCACCTTTGGATGAAAATGCCATTTTTAAATCTGTGCAAAAAAATAGTAAGTGCCTAGTTTTGACTGAGGAAGCAGTAAATTGTTCGTTTGCTCAAAGTCTAGCTGGACGAATTCAACAGGAATGTTTTAGATATTTGGATGCTCCTGTAATGACAATGGGAGCTGAAAATACCCCCGCAATTCCTTTGAATAGTGAATTAGAAAAAGCATATTTACCATCGGCAGAAAAGCTAAAAATAAAAATAAAAGAACTACTAAATTATTAATAAAAGGGAAGTCTCGAACTTTCCTGTTCTAACCATTCTAACCAAATATTGCCCCGGCTGAAATTCAGTCGGGGCGTTTTGTTTTGGGAATATCGAATATTGAACAAGGATGTGAGAATTGAGA
>CAYGRM010000490.1:0-4327 GCA_964352225.1 uncultured Saprospiraceae bacterium
TTTTTGATGAGTTAAACCTGAATTACTCCAAACGGATTTGGGAAATTTGTACAGAAAAACAAATTCCCCTGGTCTATGCTTCGAGTGCGGCAACCTACGGAGGTGGCGAACATGGTTATGAGGATTCACATGAAATTGTTTCTAAATTAAAACCACTCAATCCTTATGGGGATTCCAAAAATGATTTTGATAAATGGGTTTTAAAACAAAAAGAAACCCCTCCATTTTGGGTGGGGACTAAATTCTTTAATGTTTATGGCCCCAATGAATATCATAAAAAAAGAATGGCGTCCGTCATTTTTCACGCAACGAATCAAATCAAGGCAACAGGTAAAATGAAACTTTTTCGATCTCACAAAACAGGCATCGAAAACGGTCATCAAAAACGAGATTTCATTTATGTAAAAGACGTGATTGATATTCTATTTTTCTTTTTCAAACTTGCCGACCGTTCAGGTGGAAAAGGAAAAAAGAGTGGCTTGTACAATATTGGAACTGGGGAAGCACGGACTTTTTTAGATTTGGTGAACGCGACTTTCAAAGCATTAGACATTGAACCCAATATTAGTTTTATGGATACACCAAAAGATATTCGAGATAATTATCAATATTTTACAGAAGCGAATATGGCAAAATTACGAGCAGCAGGTTACAAGAAGAAATTCTATTCGCTCGAAGATGGAGTGGAAGATTATGTGAAAAATTATTTACGAGCAAAGAAAATATATTAAATAATATTTAATAGTGAAGGGTTAATTACAAATGATGTGATTAACCCTTCACTATTGAATATTAACCATTAATTTCGATAGTTGAGCCCCGAATAATAAATCATCCGCCACTCCCCATTTGTTTTCATAAAACGTCTTTCAATCCAAAGTTTTTTCTCTCCACCAGTAGGAATATATTCGAAGATTAATCCATCACTTATCACTCTCAGATTTTCAGCAAAATCTTCCTTCCGAGCATCTAGATTTCTATGCATTTCCCAATTATCTTTTTGCCATTTGAAATTACCTTCTGCTAAAATTGTACTATCCGCATACTCAGGAAGCCCTTCCAAAGGAAAATCAATATGCGCCATTTGAAAAGAACTATCCGAATGAAATTGAGTGTAAAAAACTAAAAAATCGGCAGGCACAGCTTCAGCGATATTGTCTTCAGCAGCTGTAGTTTGCACCGCTTCATCAGGACGATCTTTATCCTTCATTATTTTTTGAAAAGCAAACATCAAAGAGATGCCAATTAAAATTCCGATAATAATCTTCATATTTTATGATTATAGATTTATGATTTTGGTTAGTCTTGAATCTTTATATTGCTTTGTAAGCAATAAACCAACATGTGATTCTGCCTACTCGGCAGGCAGGTATCAATAATTTGATAGCATAATGTATAAGTTGCCGAAAAGTCACCTTTTTTTACATGTCCTGTACAAGTTCCTTTTTTCAAATTATAGTTAAATGGCTCGACCAAGATATGCTCTTTAAAGTCTAATTTTTTTCTCCCGTAGGCTTTGTACAAAGCTTCTTTCGCTCCCCAATAAACGGATAAATGCTCCATTCTAGTTTTGGGTTTTAGGCTTTTCATTTCTTCTTCACGCATAAATTTATGCGCAATACGTTCCACACTTGGAGTGATATTCTGAATATCCACGCCACAGGAAAATGGTGAAGCAATCACCGCGACCAATTGCTTAGAGTGGCTAAATGAAATTTCATAAGTGGAGTCCACCAAATGTGGTTTTCCAAACTCATCTTTTAGGCAAATACTTCGTTTTCGGCGACCACTCATTTTATGCAAAAGCCATCGGACGGCCATCCATTCGAGTCGGCGACTTTTACCAGTCAGTTGTTCGAGTTGAACTAATTCATCTCCTTGTGGTTTTAATCGACGAAGGAAATAACTTGGTGGTTCTGTGATGTCCCACAGTCCAAGTTCGCCTACGGGTTGAATATGTTGATGATTGAATAATGGCATTTTTAATTTTTAGCTGCGCAAAAATAATTATTATTTTTTAGCTGGTCGCTTTAGCAGCCACAAAAAAGAGCAAAGCGATTTTTTTATAATTAAGTTGAACAATTCATTTGTAAAAAAGTGAATGTTTAAGAAATTACTACATTTGGAAATGAAGAGGTTTTATATAATTTTACGACTGTAAAAAAAAAATCGCTTTGCTCTTTTTTTTGCGGGCAGCTAAAGCGACCAGCTACAATTATGAAAAAAATAAACATTAATAAAATAGCTCACCTCACCGGCCACAAAGGTGGCGTTTTTTCCTTGACAGAAGGAAAAGAAGATCATCTTTTTCTTTCGGGGGCAGGAGATGGTTGGATTGTCGAATGGGATTTGACTCAACCTGAAAATGGGCGATTAATTGCCCAAGCAGAGGATACACAAACCTCTGGTCGAGCAAGCGTTTTTTCATTATTAGAAAAAAATGATTGGATTGTTGCTGGGAATATGAATGGAGGTTTACATTGGATTTATCCAAAAGAAGTTTCTCAAAATAAAGATGTTCTTGCCCATCAAAAAGGCGTTTTTGATATTCAATTGATTGATGCCTGTCTGCCGAATAGGCAGAATCAGATGTTTACCATTGGAGGGAAAGGTGTATTGACAAAATGGTCGATGGAAGAACAGCGAGCTATCGAAAGTATTCAACTGTCTCCAAAAAGTCTTCGTAAAATGGCCTTTTCCAAAAGAAGAAATGAGTTAGCCATAGGAGCAAGTGATGGAAATATTTACATTATTGATATTGAAAATTTTGCCATAAAAAATACGATTAAAGAGGCACATGACAATTCTGTTTTTGCGATACATTATTCACCTGATGAAAAATATCTATGGAGTGGGGGACGAGATGCTCATTTGAAAATATGGGATTTAGCCAAAAAGAAGGAGAATATTTTTTCAGAGCCAGCTCATTGGTTTACAATTAATGCGATTGTTTTTTCTCCTGATGGAAAATTTGCCGCAACAGCTAGTCGGGATAAAACGATCAAAATTTGGGATGCCGAGAATTTTAAATTACTCAAAGTCATAGATACCATTCGAGATGGAGGACATATCAATTCTGTAAATACATTGTTATGGTCGAAGTATAATAATTGGTTGATTTCAGGAAGTGACGATCGGAGTTTAATCGTCTGGGAAATAACGTAAAACGATTTTCCAAGTCGTTGTTGAAGTCGTTACTTTTTTTGTAAAAAAAATACTACGGTTCATTGCTTTTTCTACCTTTGCACCTTCAAAAAAATAATAGAATAAAATTCAAATAAGTCAATATGATTTTATCAGATAAAAAAATCCTTAAAGCAATCAAAGAAGGCGAGATTGTCGTTAAACCTTTTCGTAGAAAATGTTTGGGAACAAATTCTTATGACGTGCACTTAGGAAAATATTTGGCGGTGTACAAAGATCGAGTTTTGGATGCTAAAAAGCATAACCAAATCGAAGAAGTGCTTATTCCTAAAGGTGGTATTGTACTAGAACCAGGTACGCTTTATTTAGGAGCAACAGAAGAGTATACTGAGACGCATAATTCAGTTCCGTTTCTCGAAGGGAAGTCAAGTGTGGGACGCTTAGGGATTGATATTCATGCCACGGCAGGAAAGGGAGATGTTGGATTTTGCAATCATTGGACTTTGGAAATATCATGTGTTCAACCTGTGCGAGTTTATGCAGGAATGCCGATAGGGCAGTTGATTTATTTTTCGGTGGAGGGTGATATCGAAAATTATTATAACAAAAAGGAGAACGCGAAATATAATAAGCGAACGGATAAACCGATGGAGTCGATGATGTGGAAAAATAAATTTTAAGTATTTCGAAGCTCCTGCTTCGAAGCGGGAGCTTCGAAGTACGTTACCGATGAATCGCCTTATAAAAAAAATCTCCCATCGGTTTAGCAGCTAAATAATATTCCATGATGATTTTGTCCAACTTCGGATCCAGAATTTTATCCGCATCAAATTGCGTCATCACATAAAATTGTTTATTTGCAATCAATGGCTGAGTTATCACATCCTCTTGAAATTCTTTGGGAATTCGCTTATTCTTTTCCCCATGAATTTCACCCCAGAACTTTTTAAATTTTTTATCTTTTAAAATTAACTCAAATTCCTTCGGTTGCGAAGCGATGCCTTCTCGGATACTTTGCAATTGATTTTTATCAGGTTGATAGACACCGCTGTAGATGCCAAATTGCTCTGCACCCATTTCAAAATAAATTCCAGGTTTCGAATGATCTTTTCGACCTCCAGCAGAAATTGCAGCAGAGACATTGGTTTTATAAGGTGTCTTATCGTTTGAAAAACGAATGTCG
>CAYGRM010000491.1:0-4326 GCA_964352225.1 uncultured Saprospiraceae bacterium
TAACAATACACCTAACCTGACTCAGGAGAGTCAGGCTACAACTAAACTTTCCCAATCCGATTTTAAAACATTCAAAAATCACATCCCTACTTTCATCAAAAAAGTACAAAAGCAAAATCGCAAAAACCCACCTGCGATTTTTATTCTAGCGCCGCCACGTTCTGGTACGACTTTGTTGAGAATTATGCTTGCAGGTCATCCTCAACTTTTCGCAGCTAACGAATTACAACTCTTGCATTTCAATACCTTGCAAGAACGAAAAGAAGCCTACACCGGCAAATTCAGCCTTTGGTCAGAAGGAACTATTCGTACAATTATGGAACTCAAAAATTGCCATGCTGACGAAGCCAAAAGCATCATGCAAACTTTTGAAGAGGAGAATCTGACCACTCAAGATTTTTATCACATCCTTCAAAATTGGGTAGGCAATCGAATCATCGTTGACAAGTCACCAAGCTATGCGATGGATATGATGGCTTTGGAAAAAGCAGAAGCGGATTTCGATAATGCTATTTTTATTCATTTGTCCCGACATCCATATGCTATGATTAAGTCATTTGAAAAAATGCATATGGATCAAGTGATGTTTTTGAAGAAGCATAATTATAACAGTATAAATACGGGCGAATTAATCTGGCATGAAAGCCATCGAAATATTTTAAATTTTCTAAAAAAGATTCCTGCTGATCGACAATTCAGAATTATTTATGAAGACTTAGTAAAGCAACCAAAAGAAGTTATGGAAGTGATGTGCGAAACCATCGGTTTACCATTTCATCCAAATTTGCTCAATCCGTATTTAAATATTGAGAATAAAATGACCGATGGTTTGTACGATAATTCTAAACCAATGGGCGATCCAAATCTCCTTAAACATGGAAGCATCAAATCCAAAAAAGCAGAGGAATGGAAAAAAGTAAAAGATGATAACTTCCTTCATGTTGAAACTTGGAAACTAGCCGAAGAAATCGGCTACGAAGCTTCTGAAGATGCTCAATGTCATCTTGTGAATAAACTTGCAAAAGAATCAAATCCAAAGAAGAACAAAAAACAAGAACAACTCATTACTCCTAACTCATCACTCATCACTCCGTCAAGTGACGTTGCAATCATCGGAATGAGTGGAAGATTCCCTGGAGCAAAAAACCTAACTGAATTTTGGGAAAACCTAATCAACGAAAAAGATGTCTCCGTTGAATTCACCGCAGAAGAATTGCAAGCCAACGGAATTGATCCAAACATACTCAACCATCTAAATTATGTCAAGCGAGGAATGCCACTCCAAGACGCTGACAAGTTCGACGCATCCTTCTTTGGCTACCTGCCAAAAGAAGCAGCACTCATGGATCCACAGCATCGAATCTTTTTGGAATGCGCTTATGCAGCACTTGAAGATGCCGGATATGTTTCTGAAAAATATAAAGGTACGATTGGCATTTTCGGAGGAGTTGCACGAAATACCTATTTGGTTAACAATGTATTTACACATCCAAAGTATTTCAAATCCATCGAAGATTTTACCAAAGGAATTACCCAAGAAAAAGATTTTCCAGCAACCCGAGTTGCCTATAAATTAAACTTAAAAGGGGCAGCCGTTAACGTGCAAACTGCTTGCTCAAGTTCAGGCGTCGCAGTTCATTTAGCTTGTCGAAGTTTATTGAGTGGTGACAATGATATAATGCTTGTCGGTGGTGGTCGAATTCAGCCACCAGTCGAAGCTGGTCATTTGCACACGGAAGGCCATGCACTTTCTCCTGATGGATATTGTCGTTCCTTCGATGCCGATGCTGACGGTATGGTTCGAGGAAATGGAATGGCATTTATTGTTTTGAAAAAATTAGAAAAAGCAATCGCTGATGGCGACTCCATCCACGCGATTATAAAATCTACTGCCATCGGAAATGACGGTTCAGATAAAATTGGATTTACCGCTCCAAGCATTCAAGGTCAAGCAGCAACAATCGCTAAAGCATACCAAAAAGCAAATATCAATCCCGAAACTATCGACTACATTGAGGCTCATGGAACTGGAACTCGAATCGGTGACCCAATCGAAATAGCAGCACTCACTCACGCATTTTCGAAATTTACGGATAAGAAAAAATTCTGTGCAATTAGTTCGGTCAAATCAAATATCGGACACTTCGATGCAGGCGCATGTGTGGCAGGAATTATCAAAACTGTCCTGTCGCTGAAACATGGAAAGCTCCCCACAACTCTCCATTTCAAACAACCGAATCCCCAAATTGATTTTAAGCGCACCCCGTTTTTTGTCAACGACAAATTGCGAAAATGGAAAAAAGGAAACACCCCTCGACGTGCAGGGGTGAGTTCCTTTGGTCTTGGTGGGACGAATGCTCACATCATTTTGGAGGAAGCTCCAGAATTAGAAAAAATCTATCTGCCGAACAGGCAGACAATAAACACACACAGCTATAATCTAATTTTGCTTTCTGCAAAAACAGAAACTGCACTCAATCGAAATGCTTACAACTTAGGTGTTTTTTTGGAAAAAAATGATGAAGTGAATTTGTCTAATGCAGCATATACTTTGCAAGTAGGCCGTAATCATTTTCAGCACAGATTATTTACAATCGCTGAAAAATCAGAATTAACTTCAGTCGATTTAAAAGACTTGAATAAGAAAAAAGTTTTCGCAAAAACCATTTCAAAAAAACAAAACCACATCTCCTTTATGTTCCCAGGCGGAGGTGCTCAACACACCAACATGGGAATAGGTCTTTACGAAAACGAACCAGTTTTTCAGCAAGCTGTGGATAAGTGTGTGGATATCTTAAAAACTGAACACAACCTAGACCTCAGAGAAATTTTATTTCCAGATCCAGAGGCTGGCTGGAAGCCAGCCTCTGGTTTAACTAAAATAAAAAGCGATCCACTCGAAAATCCACTTCACGCAATCACCTTATTATTCACCATCGAATATGCAACTGCTCAACTTTGGATGTCTTACGGAATTCGTCCAAAAGAAATGGTTGGTCATAGTTTAGGTGAATATGTAGCAGCTTGCATCGCAGGAGTTTTTACTTTAGAAGATGCTTTGTCAATGGTGGTGAAGCGAGGTGAATTATTTCAAACCTTGCCACCAGGAGGAATGTTAAGCATTCCAATGTCCCCAAAAGAGGTAGAACCTTTTATGGATAAAAATCTAAGTTTCGCAGCAATCAATAAACCAGATCATTGCGTTGTTTCAGGCTCTGTAAAGGCAATAGATCGAATCAAAGAAAAATTAAATGCTAAAGAAATTCACTCGACAAGATTACACATTAAAGTGGCTGCTCACTCTGTGGAAGTCGAATCCATCTTAAAAGAGTTCGAAGCATTTTTACAAAAAATAGAATACCACGAGCCGCAAATTCCAATCATTTCAAACCTAACAGGAACTTGGGCAAAAGCTGAAAATATCGCTTCGCCAAAATATTGGGTCAATCACTTGCGACAAACTGTTCGTTTTGCCGAAGGCATCGAAACCTTATTGCAACAAGATGATCGTATTTTATTAGAAGTTGGACCAGGGCAAACGCTCAGCACTTTTGCAAGACAACATCCTGCGAAACAAAAAGAACAAACTATCCTCGCATCGCTACGTCATCCAAAAGAGACGATTCCTGATTTAGCTTTTTTCCAAAAAACTTTAGGGCAACTTTGGTTGGAAGGAGTGGAGTTAGATTTTGAACTTGCAAATGCTGGGAAAAAATATACTCGTATTTCACTTCCAACTTATTCTTTTGAAAAAGAAAGACATTGGATTGAAGCAAAAACGTACTCCGAAACTACTGCTTCGGAGCCCAGTATTTCCCAAGCGGAAGCTTCGGAGTACATCCCCAAAACCGATTTTCCTTTAAAAGAAAATGGGCAAAAAATGACTCAACAAACACTACCACAATTTAATCGAAGAGATTTAATCCTTCGAGATATAAAAAATATTTTTCAAGACCTCAGCGGAATTGATGCTGCGGAAATGGATGAACAATCTTCGTTTTTAGAACTTGGTTTTGATTCTTTGTTTTTAACGCAAGCAGTTGGGAAGATTAAAAAACAACTTCAAGTTGAACTAAGTTTTAGACAACTTTTTGAAGACGCTCCGAATTTTGATGAGCTGACCAATTTAGTCGAAACTCAAATTTCTGATGAAAAATATCAAGCTGAATTAGAGCAACTAACGTACTCCGAAGCTCCTGCTTCGGAGCCCAATATTTCCGAAGCGGGAGTTTCAGAGTATGTACAAATCACCAAACGAAAATTGATCCTTCGAGATTTAAAAAATGTTTTCCAGGAATTAAGTGGGATTGATGCTGCGGAAATGGA
>CAYGRM010000492.1:0-4323 GCA_964352225.1 uncultured Saprospiraceae bacterium
TCAACTTGTTCAATTGCTACGATAAAATATCCTCCTTTTTTTAATTTAAGAATAGTTTCAAGAGTTGTTTCGGAATGTTCCCAGGCAACTGATTCTGAAGCACCAATGGCCGTTTTTAAAATTTCGCGATGAGGTGGAGTAGCAGTAATTCCACATAAATAAATTTTTTCCAAACCAAAGCCATCAGCGGTTCTGAAAGCAGAACCTACATTTAAACCTGACCTGATATTATCCAGAACTAAAACTAGGGGCGTTTTAGGTTGCTGTTTAAAAGTTTCATTATCTACTCGATTGAGTTCTTGTAATTTTAATTTCCTCATGATGATGATTTGGAAAATGTTTTATCTATTTCTTTTCATGCAAGCTTTAATAAAAGAGACGAAAAGTGGGTGTGGATTTTCTACCGTACTTTTCAGCTCTGGATGGAATTGGACTCCTACAAAGTAAGGATGGTCTTTTAATTCCACTATTTCAACCAATCCAGTTTCAGGATTTATTCCAGTTGGAATTAAACCAGCTTTTTCGATTTGCTCTAAATATTTATTGTTGAACTCAAAACGATGACGATGCCTTTCGCTAATCATATCAGTTTGGTAAGCTTCGTAAGCTATTGAATCATGACGTAATTTGCAGTCAAATGCGCCCAGTCTCATGGTTCCACCTTTGTTCTTAATATTCTTTTGGTCAGGCATTAAATCAATGACTGGATTTTTAGTTTTAGGATTTACTTCAGCTGAGGCAGCGCCTTTTAGTTTCAAAACATTTTTAGCAAATTCCACTACCGCACATTGCATTCCAAGGCAGATTCCAAAGAAAGGTATCTTGTTTTCACGAATATATTTAATGGATTCTAACTTTCCTGCGATTCCTCTTTCACCAAACCCTGGAGCCACTAAAACTCCATCCAAACCATCTAAATGTTTAAGTATTGAGTTGTAGTCACCTTCTAATTGTTCAGAGTGAATTGGGATAACATTTACTTTGCATTCATTTTCCGCACCAGCATGAACAAATGATTCATGAATGGATTTATAAGCATCTTGAAGTTCATTATATTTTCCCACCAAACCAATGGTTACTTCATGTAAAGGTGATTTGAGACGAGCTAAAAAGTCTTTCCATTTTTTCAGTTCAGGTTCTCGAGTATTGGGGAGACGTAGTTTTGAAATGACGGTTGAATCTAAATTTTCTTTATGCATTAGCAATGGAACATCATAAATAGTTGCAGCATCAATTGCTTCAATTACAGAAGAAATTTCAACATTGCAGAACAAGGCTAATTTTCTCCGAATTTCCATATTGATTGGTTTCTCGCATCTACAAACCAAAATATCAGGTTGGATTCCTGTTTTCAAAAGTTCTTTTACGGAGTGTTGAGTTGGTTTGGTTTTTAACTCTTTGGCCGCGCTCAAATATGGGATTAAAGTCAGGTGAATTACCAAACAATTATCAGTACCTAATTCCCATCGCAATTGTCTCAATGCCTCTAGATAGGGTAGAGATTCGATATCTCCAACGGTTCCTCCCAACTCGGTAATCACAATATCGAATTCGTTACTTTGCCCAAGTAATTTTACACGACGTTTTATTTCATTAGTGATATGTGGAACAACTTGGACGGTTTTTCCTAAGTAATCACCAGCTCTTTCTCGATTAATTACTGATTGGTAAATTCGTCCGGTAGTCACATTGTTGGCTTGTGAAGTTGGAGAATTTAAAAATCGCTCATAATGACCTAAATCTAAATCTGTCTCAGCACCATCGTCTGTCACATAACATTCGCCATGCTCATATGGATTAAGAGTGCCGGGATCGACATTCAGATAAGGGTCAAACTTTTGAATGGTAACAGAAAAACCACGTGATTGAAGAAGCTTAGCAAGGGAGGCTGCGATGATTCCTTTCCCTAAAGAAGAGGTAACTCCACCCGTAACAAATATGAATTTACTCATGTATTTTTTTTGTTTAATTACGGGATACAAAGGTAGTTTAGATTATTGAATATGGAAGGATTTATGGATAAGTTTTTTATAAAAATAGAAGTCAGGTTTGAGGTTGGTCGCTTTACTCTCGGTCAGGAGTCAGGGGCAATGTCATTGACATTGGAGTCAGGGGCTTCGTACTTCCCCATAATTCTGACTTCTCATAAAAAAACCTGATGCGAAATGAATCACATCAGGTATTTTTATCTAAAAAATAAGAACTGATTATTGAACTGGTTTAGCAGCAGTCTCAGCTTTATTTACTTCTCCTTTAATGTTAATAAAAGTTTGACCTGGGTTAGTGTTTGCAGTAATAGTTACTCGTTTGTTTTGAGAACCTGATTTACCTTTAGAGTTAAACTCAACTAACATTTCACCAGTTGCACCTGGAGCAACAGGATCTTTAGGCCAAGAAGGTACTGTACATCCACAACTTCCTTTAGCATCTTTGATGATTAATGGCTCACTACCTGTGTTGGTAAATTTGTATGTGTGAGATACTTTTTCTCCTTCGTCAATTGTTCCGAAATCGAATTCTGATTCATCGAATTGAATAGTTGTAGTTGGACCAGTTGGTACATCAATAGCAGGTGTTGTAGCTGCTGGATTAGTAGGAGCTGGAGCTGTAGTATTACCTACTACATCTGCACGAGCTGCATCTCTAACTGATGTTTCATCTGATGATTTTCCAAATAAGCCATCTAGAGCACCAGTTAAGTTTAATCCTAAAAGAATAGCAACTAGAGCCAATAAACCGATTTGAATTTGTTTAGAATTTTCCATTATTTTTTTTTTTGATTACAAATTGTTAAAAGAAAAATTAAAAATATTTAAGAATGCGGGGCAAAATTAATTGTTTTTTTGCAATTAAGAAATACCGCAATGAACTTACTAACTAAATTGTGAAAAAAAATTGAGTGTATCACTTTTGACTTTCTTCCTCACAAATTTATTGATTCTTATAAACAGGGCTTGTTAACAGTCTGTTAACGACTTGTTATTTATGTGAAAATGGAGTTTTGAAAGACATTCTACACTATGTTTCACAGAATGGATTTGATTATTGATAAAAAACTAAATGGAAATAAATTCGGAGAATTCTTCCACAGATTTAGCATTTAGGCACATTTCTTTAGTTAGTCTTCCCTTTCGAGCTGGTAAAATGCCAAAATGGATATCGTGAATCCCACCGGTGCTATGCGCATCTGGATTGATTGAAATTAAAACTCCTTTTTCCAAAGCATATGGAATCCATGTCCAATCAAGATCTAATCGATACGGATTTGAGTTCAATTCGATCGCTACCCCATAAGTTGCACAAGCATCAATTATTTTTTTATGATCAATTGGATATCCAGTTCTGGAGAGTAACAATCTTCCAGTTGGATGTCCCAAAATGGTGGTATATCTGTTTTCAATGGCTTTTAGTAATCGATTGGTCGCTTTTTCCTTGTCCATTTTTAAATTGGAGTGGACTGAAGCGATGATAAAGTCAAATTGTCGAAGAACATCTGTTGGATAATCCAATGAACCATCATTTAAAATATCAGATTCTATTCCTTTGAATATCTTAAATGGTGCCAACTCTTCATTAAGTGCATCTATTTCAGCAAATTGCTGCATGACTCGATCCTCTTTTAATCCATTGGCATAAAAGGCAGCTTGAGAGTGGTCAGTTATTCCAAGATAATCGTAACCTAATTTTTTAGAATATTCGGCCATTTCTCGAAGTGAATTGATTCCATCACTATACGTTGAGTGAGAGTGAATGACCCCTTTAATATCAGCCTCTTCGATTAAGTCTGGAAGTTGATTATTTTTTGCTAAATCAAGTACATCGGGAAATTCTCTTAATTCAGGAACAATAAAAGGAAGGTTTGCTTTTTCAAAAATCTCTTCTTCTGTTTTTAAATCTTTGAAGTCTAGCCCGTCATTATTTTTAATAAAAGCTTTTAAGAAGTCGTCACTAGAAGAATATCTAAATAGTTTTGACCCATATTCATTTTTAGTACAGGTAAAAATGATAACAGGTTTTTCATTTTTATTTTTTGCGATAAAATAATTATTCTCTTTTTTATCCAGATTTAAAAAATCCATTTCAAATAGATGATCAATTGGCTCATCTGAAGCAACTAAAATTTCGATCACATTGACAATCGGACAAGCTCTGCGTATTTCTCCAACCAAACTCACCTCAGCTTTTGGTAAAGCTTTTTGAATTTTTTCTAACAATATATTTGCATCTTTTTCCAAGTTGGAATAATGGAACTTATTTTTAGAAACTAGAAAATATTCCAATTTATTTTTTAGGTCTTCTTGAGTTTTTTGACCAAAACCATTC
>CAYGRM010000493.1:0-2441 GCA_964352225.1 uncultured Saprospiraceae bacterium
CAATTTATTTACCAAATTTTAAAGTCGATATTTTTCAATAAAAATCAGCACTTTGGTATGGTACCACTTAACTTCTTCTTCTCTTATTGGCTACGTTTTACAACGTTTTTCTTGTTAAGCGGCTGCAAATATACAACCTTATTTCTAATTTCCAAATCTTTCTAAAAAAAAATGAAATAATATAAAATATTATTCCATTTTCACTAAAAAAAGAGAGAGCGTTTAAGACATATTCGGTATTGTATTTAAAACATAAGCATTTAACCTTACAAAAAAGGTTAACATAATTGTAGACTGTTCATTTAGTATGAGGAGCGCCTAACTAAACCGTATTTTATCGCTTTTCAATGAATTACAATTTGGCAAAAAAGGGGTTACACATTTGATTAAATAATCTCTTTGAAAATTATTATAATTCTCCTTCTATTCAATTATTACTCTTTATGCGTGTTATTTTCTTCATTCCCTTTTTTATTATCCTCCTTTTCCTCACTTCCAGCTTCATCATTTTCTCCTTCCTTCTTTTTCTCTAAAAAAACCAATAAAGAATCCATTCTTTTTTCTTTAAATTCTTCTCGCCATTTTTTCAATGTTTGAGGACTAACCGCAAGTTCTTCCATGACTTCAGTCATCGTTTTTTTACTATCAAATAAAAGAAGTGCGCAAATTTGTTTATGTGCTTTTACTGAAATAAATTTTCTTTTGGCAAGTTGCTTGAGATTCGCACGTTCCTTAGTCTTTAATTCAATATAATTTTTCTTAATTTTTTTCACTTCTCTTTTTTCTAACTCTTTCTTTTTATCCTGATTATCCTGTACTAACTTTTCCTTTTTTTCAGGTTTCTTTTCAGAGTTTTTCTCATTGTTTTGTTCATTATCTGTTTTCATGTTTTGAGAGCATTTGAGTTTGCAATACGTTTTATCAAAATAAAAATAATTAAATATTAAAACCGTTACGCATAATTTCTATATTTTAACATATTCCAAAGAACAATATGTTTTAAATATATTGTTCTTTTATATACCTAAAGACAATATGAATATATTATACTCCATGTTTTTAAAGGATTATTGTTCCTCACTAAATTTTTTATTCTTTTTTTTTAAAATTTTATGCTATCAAAAAAAAAAATCTTAATTACAAACTCTAATATTAATCTCGTTTTATAGCATTCTGTTTTTAAAAAATCTATTTTTGTTCTTTCTTTTTCTTCACCTAATTTTAAAATCACAATGAATACCGTAATCACAAAAAAGAAACATAATTTTTTTGCAGGTCCAGCAATTCTTCCTCAAAGCGTTTTGAAACAAGCTGCTGCCGCTATTGAAAATTTCGCAGGAATGGATTTGTCTGTTTTGGAAATTTCTCATCGAAGCAAACAATTTGAAGCAGTAATGGATGAGGCAGTTAGTCTGGTAAAGGAATTGCTTCACTTAGATGATAATTATGAAGTATTATTTTTAACTGGAGGAGCTAGTTCTCAATTCTATATGGTTCCAATGAACTTGTTGCCACAAAATGAAACTGCTTGTTACGTCAATACAGGAACTTGGTCTGATAAAGCAATCAAAGAAGCAAAGAACTTTGGGAATGTAAATGTATTGGCTTCTTCAAAAGAAGATAATTATACTTTCATACCTAAAGGTTATGAAATTCCTGAGGACGCTACTTATTTACATCTGACGAGCAATAATACAGTTTTTGGAACTCAGCATCATAAATTTCCAGAAACTAATGTGCCTATCGTTTGCGATATGTCTTCTGATATTTTCAGTCGACCTATTGATATAAATAAATTTGGAATCATCTACTGCGGTGCTCAAAAGAATATGGGACCTGCAGGAGTTACTTTAGTAATTGTTAGAAAAGATTTATTGGGAAAAACGGGGCGAACAATTCCAACAATGTTGAATTATAATACTCACATAGCAAAAGGTTCAATGTTCAATACTCCTCCTGCATTCCCTATCTATGTCTCAATGTTAACGATGAGATGGGTTAAAGAAAATGGAGGAGTTGCAGCAATGGCTAAAAAGAATGAAGCAAAAGCTAAGTTAATTTATAATGAGATTGATACTAATCCATTATTTGAAGGAACTACTGCAGTTGAAGATCGTTCATTGATGAATGTAACATTCAAAATGAAAAACATTGAAATGGAGGCTGCATTCTTAGAAGCATGTGCAGCTGCTGATTGTGTGGGTATCAAAGGACATAGATCAGTTGGAGGATTTAGAGCATCTATTTACAATGCAATGCCAATTGAAAGTGTACAAGTTTTGGTAGATGTAATGAGAGACTTTGCTAGTAAAAATGCATAAGAACTTTAAATGCCGAAAGTTCAAAAAACATATTTAGAAATCCAAGGGAAGCAGGTACCGGTAAAAGTGTATCATGAAAAACGCCGCAATGTACGTGCTTCCTTTGGTAAACAATATGTG
>CAYGRM010000493.1:2451-4310 GCA_964352225.1 uncultured Saprospiraceae bacterium
GATTTTAAGAATGCCTAATCTGCTGACTGCTGGTCAACAAAAAGAACAACTCGCCTGGTTTACAAATTGGGTTCAAGATCAATTTTCCAAACACAAAGATCTGCATGTTCGATTTTTTGGAAAAAATTATCAGGATGGTGATGTATTGAAAGTTGGTACTCGTGAATATATTTTAAAGTTTAGTTTTTTAGATAAAAAAACACATACTGCCAATCTTAAAAATGGAATCCTCCATCTTAAATTAAGCAAGCACGATTCGCAAGCACATCTACAAAAAGCCATCAAACATTTATTGAGTAGAGTTGTCGCGCAGGATTATAAACCTGAAATAGCTCGTCGGGTCAATGAGTTTAATAACATGCACTTTAGAATGCCGGTGAAAAGTTTGAATTTTAAATATAACCAGTCGAATTGGGGAAGTTGTTCGAATCAAGGAAATTTGAATCTTTCGACTCGACTTTTATTTGCCCCTGATGATGTAATTGATTATGTAATTATTCATGAGTTGGCACATTTGATTGAATTAAATCACTCAGAAAGATTTTGGAAATTAGTTAGTGATGCGATGCCAAATTATAAAGAAAAAGAAGAGTGGTTAAAAGTAAATGGACATCTTTGCCATTTTTAATTTTAAGAAAAATCTATTTCTGTATTATCTCCAATATTGAGACTTTGACTCCAACCTGTAATTGCAGCATCACTTCCGATAACACTATTTTGTAAAACTATATTGGCAATGGAAGCGTAACTACCAATAATAGAATCTTTGATAATCGAGTAATCAATAACTGTATTATTACCAATTGTTACGTGAGGTCCAATGATAGAATTTTGAATTTCACAATTTTCTCCAATGCTAACTGGATGAATAATTATTGTCCCTTCGAAGTGAGGAAGATTTGAAGAACCATAACTTTGCTTACTTAAAAGCATCGCATTCGTTTCCAATAGGATTTCCTTTTTCCCACAATCAAACCAATTATTTACTGGTACTGTTGTAAACTTTGCACCTTGCTCAATCATTCGCTGGATACCATCAGTTAATTGAAATTCATTGTATGTCCGTAAATTATTTTCAATATTATATTCAATACTGTCGAGCAGTAAATTAACCTCATCAATTTTATATAAACCAACCATTGCCAAATTTGACTTTGGAATTTTCGGCTTTTCAATCACCTTGCTAACTACTCCATTTTCCCCTTTTTCTACAACTCCAAAATCTCTTGGATCTTCTACTTTATGAACACCTACACACGAATTTGGTGTTTTCATCATAGCTTCTAAATCAACATCAAAAATAGTATCTCCCAAAACGATAAAAATTCCGTCTTCATTTCTCAATACATCTCTTGCTGTCCAGATCGCATGTCCCAATCCAAATCGCTCTTCTTGATTGACAAATTCCATGTTGAGATCTGAATAATTTTTTTCAACAAAATTTTTAATCTTCTCACCAAGGTAACCAATGATAAAAACGAAATCCGTAACTCCTGCATCGACGAGTTGTTCGATGATAAATGAAATGATAGTTTTCCCTGCAACCGGAATTAGTGGTTTAGGCTGAGTATAGGTCAGCGGTCGAAGATTAGTACCAGCTCCAGCTACGGGAATTACTGCTTTCATAGAAAGGTATTCTTGGTTTTATTTTTTTATAAAAAAAACATCTAAATCTATTTCTAAAACGATAGAATTTTACTAAAGTTTAGTTTTAAAAAATTCTATCCATTTTTGATCAAAGAACTCGAAATATAGGGATTATTTTTTGGAAAAATTACATCTAATAATTAGAAGGAATAATAAAAATAATAGGATAGCAATTTTTGAAAAAATAAAGAAGTGAAAGAGCGGAGTATAGT
>CAYGRM010000494.1:0-3026 GCA_964352225.1 uncultured Saprospiraceae bacterium
CTACTGAACAGGTAAAAATTTATTTAAGAACCATTTTTATTAACAAAACAAAAACACTTAAATATGGAAAACTTATTCGATGGCAATGTGGTGAAAATTCTCACCATGGTTTTAGTAGGAGCACTTTCTGGAACCTTGGCGGCTAGAATTATGAGAGGAGATCACTTTGGATTTGTAACCAATGCCATTCTTGGAATCGCTGGTGCCGTGGTGGGTGGAACAATTTTCAACTTTTTAGGATTAACCGCTGGTGCTGGAATCGTAAAAACTATTGATAATACTTTTGGCGTTCAATTACCTCAAAATTTTGTAGGGATGATTGTTTCAGCCACTTTAGGATCAATATTGATTATCTGGGTTGGTAGGATGCTAAAAGGCGGACGGAAGAGAAGATAATTTGGAGTGATGAGTATCTCCATTATTTTAAAAGTAAATGTCAAATGGGGACACTCATCACTTATCACTCCTAACTCATCACTACAAAGAAAATCATTTGGTTAAATCTAAAAATACACCCACCGAATATGATGGATTAGCAAAAATAATTTGTCCTCGAAAAGCAGAAGCATAGCTAGCTGAAACTCCAAATTTCTTCGTCAAATAAACTGCAGCCTCCACGGAGTAACTTGTAAATTCCGAATTATTAGCAAAAATACTTGTGCTATTTGAGTCGCTGGATAATGTTCCATTTTGCAATGATTCTACCCCCGTAATTCTTCCAATCAACCAAAATTTATTTTTAAATAAACCTGCTCCCACTTCTACTCCATATCTAAATTCATCAGAAAAACCCTTAGTTCTGTTGTTAAATCCTACCGTAGCTGTTCCATAAATAGATATATTTTTTATTTGAAAAGAAGAACTTGCATCAAATTGTAATAATTGATTAAACTCGCCATCACCAGTTTGTAAATTTCTCTGTGAACCTCCAGCACTATTTCCTAGCGGCAATCCTAATGTTAAGGTGGCTGCAGTTCTAATCAATCCACCTCTATTTAAAGCATATTTGATACTTAAATCTGTATCTCCAAATGAATTAATAGCTTCCCCTGGGGTTATTATTTTTCCGGTAGTTCCTGATACGACATTATTCATATAAGCTCGGCTAAAGAAAGGAACATAAGCAATCGCTGTAAGACGATTAGTGATACCGTATTCTCCATAAAAACTTGTATTAAAAATTCCACTTGTAGTATTAGGATCAATCAATCCAGCATCTGTATAATGCTGATTGGAAATAATCCACCATTCGGAAAGTTTTAAATAAATGCCACCTTTGGGTTGAGTCCAACCACCTCCAGCATTAGCAAAACTGGCAAAAGAAAACGCAAAAACTATGATTAAATATATTCGTTTCATTATTTTTTTATTTTTACAACAACACATTTACAGGATATTATTTTAATTAAACTGACCATCTCCTACCTTCACATTAAAAGGTTTACAAAAATATAAGACATACTCGTAATCCATTAATTGGATGGAGTTAGGTAATTCGTAAGAATGTGAACCACTATACTCAGTCACCGCTCCTATTTCATAAGCTCCCGAAATTGTTGTGGGGTTATTGGTTAAATAAGCATACAATCCAGGGAGAGCAGTTGAAGCCTCGTAATTATCAGAAAATATAAGTTTGAGTACTCCTCCCTCCTCTTTTAAAATAAAATCACCTTTTAATTCATAGGAACTTGTAGTTTGTAAGGTTCCTGTTCTTTCGGTAGTAGATACGATGGTTTCATTTCCAACAGTTACTAAAATTTCATCAGAAACTTCCTCCCCCGATGGAGCTAATCCATCGACCGAGATCAGAGAATTCCCAATTTCTAAAGCTGTTACTAATCCTGTTTCAGAAATAGAAATAATATTTTCATCAGAGGTGCTCCAATTCAAATCGATCATTTGTTCTTTTCCAACTTGATCAAAAAAACTGGCTTCAAATTGATAGGAGGTTCCATTTTTAAGCGTATCAATTGCATTTGAAATTCTCACCATAGGATCAACGCGATCTTCAATAATATCATCTCCGATACAACCACCTATTGCTAGCATTCCAAATATTAGGATTACAAAAACATTTTGTCTCATTTTTCGTAAAATTTTATTAATTAGATTAAATACAAGGTAAAATTGAAATATATCTACAAAAGTATATCAAAGGAACAAAGTTTGTATCACAAAAAAATAACAAATAAGTATACATAATATCCAAACATGTCATTTATTGAAAACCTAATCCCTCAAAAATTTCACTTAGACCAGAAGGTTAATAGAGCAATCTACTCGTTTGTAGTAGTTGACTTTATCATTATCTTGGCATCATTAGGTTTTGCTTTGCTTTATTATTATACTGATTTTATAATTGGTACATATATAATGACCTATTCTGCCCTTGCAGCAGTTTTTTATATCATTTTATTGAAATATGGTCAAAACCTAGATTGGTGTGCAAATTATTTCACCTTTCAATCTTTGATAATCTGTGTGTTATTGATGTATTATACTGGAGGTATTACCTCTCCTTATCTTTTTTGGTTATTTTGTATATGCCCTATTTCCTTTATCTTTTTTCAAGAAAAAGTGGCCATCTTCTGGACAACAGTAACGGTGTGTAGCTTTGTAATTTTCGCAATGGCTCAATTATCGGGCTATGCTTTCGACCAACAATTGACCCAAAAGGTTTTATATATTATTTGGACTTTCAATTTTTGCTTTGGGGTTTTTATTTTTGTTTCAACTGTTCGAAACTTTCAAAATGGACTCAGAAAAGTAAATAAAAAACTCAAAGGAATAAATTCAGAATTACAAAATTCAAATGAAGAACTTGAGCGATTTGCCTATATCGCTTCCCACGATTTAAAAAGTCCATTAAGAAGTGTGATTAGTTTTATTACTCTTTTTAACAAAAGATACAAAAATCAAATAGACAATCAAGGACAGGAATTTCTAGAAATTATTGCCACGAATGCAGATCAAATGCAACATTTGATAGAAGATATTTTAGAATATTCTAAATCAAAGAATAGAGT
>CAYGRM010000494.1:3036-4302 GCA_964352225.1 uncultured Saprospiraceae bacterium
AAGTAGACTTAAACAAAGTTTTAAATCAAATTGTATCTCATATTAATTCTAAAGATTTTTATTTAGATGGCAGAATCCACTTCAGTCCACTTCCAGAAATCGAGTCTGATTTCACTATGATAAAACAACTTTTTCAAAACTTAATTGAGAATGGTTTAAAATATAATCATGGCCCTCACAAATTAGTTTCAGTTCAATATCTAGAAACA
The DNA here is from genome assembly GCA_964352225.1 of uncultured Saprospiraceae bacterium. Classification (GTDB taxonomy): domain Bacteria; phylum Bacteroidota; class Bacteroidia; order Chitinophagales; family Saprospiraceae; genus CAJQQY01. Next base: position 3,246 of record CAYGRM010000494.1, read on the forward strand.
GAAAGGGAATTATATTTCCTCATCAAGGATAATGGCATTGGAATGGAGGAGGTTTATTTCGATAAAATTTTTGAAATGTTTCAACGGTTACATAACAAAAATGAATATCAAGGAACCGGAATTGGACTAGCAGTTTGTAAAAAAATAATCCAACAATTGGAAGGTAAAATTTGGGTGACTTCAAAATTGAATGAAGGAAGTATCTTTCACATTACTTTTCCAAAATCCATCTTTTGGAGTGAAAAAATAAAAGAAACAGCAAAGGAAATAAACTTACTTGGAATCGAAATCTAGAATTAGTGATTAACTCTGGTTGAGTATTTTTTTTATACCATCTATAAAACTGCAAAAAAAAGTCCCACTTGAAGATCAAGTGGGACTTTTTTTTATTTATTATTTTCTTCTTTTTTGAGATCTTCTTTGACTTTTTTCAATCGTTCCTCAGCCGTTTTAATTTGCTGTTGCAATTGTTCATATTTTTTTAAATCCGCTTCAGCTTGAATTCGTTTTTCTTGGGCAGCTTTGAGTTTGTCTTCCTCTTCTTTGATTAACTTAATTTGCTCGTTAATTTGTTTTTTAGCATCTTCCTTAACCTTCAAAATTTCAAGCTTGGCTTGTTGTTTAGCTACATAAATTTCATCAGAGGACTGTTTTTGTGAAGCAGCAATTTCCTCTAATGATTTCAATCGAGCTTGTTCAGCATCTTTAATGTATTGCTCTTTTTTAGCTTTACTTTCAGATCTAGTTTTAGCCTCTTCCTCAACCATTTGAATCTTGAGAGCAGCCATTTCTTCTTTTGCTTTTTGCTCCGCTTCAACGACCTGTTGAGCCATTTCTTCTAATTTTGTGGCAGTCTCTTTTTTAGATTTAGCAATAGCTTCTACCGCTTGCATTTTTATGGTGGCCACTTCGCTAGCCGCTTCCTCTTGAGTAGCTGAAACTTTAGCTGCTGATTCCTTTCGGGCTTCCAAAACCGCCAAAGCTGCTTCTTCTTTTGCTTTAGCAGCATTTTCCTTGGCAGCTTTAACCTCGTTGGTCAATTGGTCTTTGGTTATAG
>CAYGRM010000495.1:0-1955 GCA_964352225.1 uncultured Saprospiraceae bacterium
TTGAGTTTTTCTACCGTATTTGATTATGAAAGTCATGTAGATACCTCTCAAATTCCTTTTATTGATTTGTTGACGAATCAACGATATCGCTATTGGAATTGGAAAGAAGAGGAAGTGACAGGTTATCTTAATTTTAATTTAAACTACGAACACGCCTTCCAAGAAGCTGGTCATAAATTAAATTTGTCGGCACAATATATCAGAGGTTGGGAAGACGAATCTTATTTTCTTAATGATAGTTCGAGCGTTCGAGTGGGTAATGATATGACTCGACTGTTAGCCATTGAGAATACAACTGCGATTAATGCGGACTATGTAAAACCTACGAGAAGTGGTCGTTTAGAATTGGGCACAAAACTACAAATCAGAACGATCCCTGTGACTTACGATGTCGCAAGAGGCTTACAATCAATCATTTACGAAGGTATTGGTGATTATTCAGATTGGGGCGAAAATATTTATTCCGCTTATTTGAATTATGTTTTGGAAAAAAAATCATTCGATATCGAAGGTGGGTTGCGAGCAGAACAGACGAATGTTTTTTATGATATTGACCCTGCCAATACCTACTATCCCAATAATGATGCTTATGATTATTTTAAATTATTTCCCAATGTGCGAGTTACTTTCAAAATAAATCCTGCCAATAATTTATCGCTCTTTTACAATAATCGAGTGGACAGACCGGGCGAACCTAACTTAAGAATTTTCCCAAAATACGATGACCCCGAATTATTAAAAGTTGGAAATCCTTATGTGCGTCCACAGTTTACCCAGACTTACGAAGTGGCTTACAAACGAATTTGGCAAACAGGTTCCGCTTTTATTTCTACTTATTATCGACAAATGGAAAATCCCTTTTTACGAATTTTTAGTATTGATAATTCCAATCCTGATTATGCTATTATTAATAGAATTTATCAAAATGTAGGCAATGGTTCTAATTTTGGAATTGAATTGTTATGGGCGCAAAGCATACAAGACTTTTGGAAAATATCCAGTAGCTTGAATTGGTATAACAATACGATTGATGCCTTCGAAGGGACTTTATTATTTCCATTTGAAAGACCATTTAGCATCACGGAAACTAGCGACCAAACTTGGGATATCAAAATCAATAATCAAATTACCCTACCAAATAAAATACAAATTCAACTGACTGCTATTTACCTTGCTCCCAAAAATATTCCTCAAGGAAGGCAACTCTCACGCTCTTCGATTGACTTGGGGGTGAAGAAAAGTATCTTGAAAAACAAAGGGGAACTAATTTTTTCCTTTAGTGATATTTTTAACAAATTTGGAATACGACAAGAAATCGTAGAGAGTGATTTTACGGCATTGTACGAAAATTACTTTGAATCGCAAGTTGCCAGAATTGGTTTTAAATATAAGTGGTAAAAAAAAATTGAAATGATAATTTAAGATTTTTTCATTTCCTCCTAATTCTCTCTTAAATTCAATCCTACTTTTATAATAAAAATAATTTTTCACCTTTTAGAGACTGTTTTGAATTATGTCGCTACCTTTTTTATGCGTCTTTTTTCACCACATTTCGTTTTTTTCTCGGGCAATAACTAAGGCTATTCCCCTCCAAAAAAGCCTCATTTGGCAAAAAAATACACTATAAAAAATTTTAGCACACATTTCAAAACAGCCTCTTAAAAAAATCTTTAAAACATGAAATTCAAAATATTAATTATCAGTTGCTTAGTGTCCTTCGGACTTCTTGGGATGTCTATGACTTTAAAACAATCAGATAAAATTGACGTACCCGAAGCCGTTTTGAAAACCTTCCATAAAAAATATCCCAAGGCCAAAAAAGTAGAATGGGAAATGGAGGACGAAGATGAATATGAAGCGGAATTTAAAAACAATGGCGACGAAATGTCTGCTACATTTAAGGTTGATGGTACTTGGCTGGAATGCGTAACAGAGTTCAAAAATTCAGCCTTACC
>CAYGRM010000495.1:1965-4245 GCA_964352225.1 uncultured Saprospiraceae bacterium
ACATTTCAAAACAGCCTCTAAAAACAGCTTCAAAACTATTTTTTGTAAAAATTAATCTCTTAAAATCTTTCGAATAACTCGACCACGTTCCGTTTCGATTTCCAATAAAAATAATTTCCCATTCTCAGGCAATCTCACTCGGTCAACATTATTTTTCACTTCCTTTACTAATCGACCAGTAAAGTCATAGACTCTAATATTGATAATTTCAATATTAGCAGGTTTCGAAATGGAAACCCAACCATTCGAGGTTGGATTCGGGAAAACTTTCAACCAATTTGCTTCCACAATATTTTTTGTTCCCACACCTTGCACAAAAATACTATCCATGGTTTCTGTCGAAATCAAAACAGGGGAGAGGTCAGCATTTTCATACATCGCTCTAAATGTATTGATCTCTGGAGTACTTTCTGCTAGCATTGGGTTTAACCATTTTGGAGGAAGTGATTGGTAAAACACTTTCGCAGATACATTTACTAATCCAGTATATCCATGCAAAGGCAAATGATAATGGACAATATCTGAACCGCTTCCCTCAGTTGCATCCTCGTAATTAAAATCTGGATCATTCAAGGCATTTCCAATAATCAAGGTTGTATCATAAGCAGGGTGACTCGTCGAAAATCCAAGTGGAGGTAATCGGTTATCTTTTAAGCCAGTATAGGCTCTTTCTAGAACCGTAGTAAAATCTCCATTCACATCTCCCAATACTAATTCGTAAATCTGAACTTGATCCTCAGAATTGATCATATTAAAGTGAGGTTCCGTTGCTGCGGTTTGACCAGCAACTTCATAGTCAGGTTGAATCACTCCACTCTGAAATAAAGTATCTCCCACATCAGTCGTTACGACAAACTCAACATACGCTCTACGGGCAGGATAACCAGAAGGAAATTTATGCCCTGCTCTATTCGTAATCTTTAAATCGAAATAGGCGGTGTCTTGATCTAAATCAATCATTTGGAGATCAGTTGTTAAGGAATTTTGTTGCAACATCACTAAGGTCTTGGCAATCGTTTCATCGAAATGTTCATCTTGCGCATCAATATTTAGAGCTTCCTTATTTGCTTTCATCAGTTTTAGCATCGTCGTATTTGCGCCAACCAAATCATGTAATCCGTAAGGAGATCTTCCTGCTAGGAATATATAATTGGCTGAGATGACAATGTCTTCTTCTAGTTGTGGCATATGACAACTTTGACAAGTAGTTGGATTAGAGCCGTTATCATCATACGCAGAATTAATCCACTCATGATAGGTAGCTTGTTCTACAAATTTTTCGCCCGTAAAATTACCATCGAGATCAACTGAATTAGTCTGAAGCGTGTGACATGAGGCACAAATCCCTGCATCATTAATGTGTTCACTAAACTCAGGTTTGAAGCCAACAAAATCAGTCATTGGCGGTGCAAAAGGCATTTCGTATGGGCCATAAATTACACGAGAAGTATCATAAGTTGCTTCACCTGAGAATTGCTGTCCTAAATTTTCTGAACTTTTCATATGACAAGCGCCACAAGAAACACCATCCATCGCAGTTGTATCAGCTAGCATTTCTCCAATGGTATAATGTTCCGCACCTCGAAGAAGTGCCGTAAAATGCCCTTGTGGAGCATGACAAGAAGTACATTTAGTTTCCAATTCCAAACTATGTGATGGATTCACTAAAATCTCATGACTCACCTTTGCTCTCCAAAAAGGATCCTTGGCAGCAAGTGCCATCATCGAAGTTCTCCAATCGTCATGGACATTTACATCATTACCATAGGAATCAACCATGGCATTCATTTGGGGATCAAAGCCATGACATCCATCACAATTTCCTGCGGTAGGAAACATAATACTGGAATCTATCGGAGGAGCCATCATGGCATGAGTTTTATAAAAATTATACTCAGCTTTTGAATGATATTCCGTTACATTCTTGCGAATAGGAATCATCGAAAATAACAAAACACAGCTTACTACCACTATTGCGATCGATGACTTAGTATAGGATTTTTTCATTGTTCTTCTTGTTCTATTTTGTGTTTAACGGAAACAAAAATCATCTTTTTTTTTTGGAAAAAAAATTCAAATAGTTCGAATGGCGACCACTTTGCAAAAAAAATAAGAACTCCTTTTTATCTTGAATTTCCAAGGAATTCAAAACTTGATTTGGGAAAATAATTAAACCATCAAGTCTTAATTGTTGTTTAGAGTATTTTTAGTAAAAAGTCAGACAACATTTCACTAAATTCAAGCATCACTCGTATAGTTTTATTATTTTTGTAGTTATCA
>CAYGRM010000496.1:0-4232 GCA_964352225.1 uncultured Saprospiraceae bacterium
AATGCCTAAGGTTTTTACAAAGATCGGATTTGGAATGTCTATTTCGAGTAGAAAATGAAGTGGTTCAGTTTGCGATGGATATTGAAAATGAAGTATTTTTAATTCAAGTTTTTTGGAAAAATGATAAACTCTTTGTGGCGATATTAAATGGAGACCTATCTACTTCCTCAAAAAAAATCATTGGTAATCATATTTCAGAATGGTTTGATGTGAATAGAGATTTGTCCAATTTTTATAAAATGTGTAAAAAGGATCGATTGCTGAAAACTATTTGCCAAAAATATCAAGGTCTTCGATTGATTGGTGTACCAAGTTTTATAGAAGCCATCAGTTGGGCAATTATTGGGCAGCAAATCAATCTTACTTTTGCCTATTCATTAAAGAAAAGGTTAGTGGAGAATTTTGGTCAAAAAATTCATTTTGAAGGAATTGATTATTATCTATTTCCAAGTGCTGAGGTGATCGCCAACTTGACAGAGGAAGACTTGCGTCCTTTACAATTTAGTCGAAGTAAAATAAAATACTTGACTGGTGTTGCCAAAGCAATTGCAGCAGGTGAGATGTCAAAAAATATCCTTTCCCAATTTAATTATCAAGAAGCCAAAGCTAAATTAATTGAGTATAAAGGTGTCGGAAATTGGACAGCAGACTATGTTTTGATGAAATGTTTGCGGTATCCTGATGCTTTTCCGATTTCAGATGTTGGAGTCCATAATGCCATCAAAAAGGAATTAAATTTAGAGAAAAAACCTTCCATTGAAAATATCGAGGAAATGGCCAAAAATTGGAATGGTTGCAAGGCTTATGCTACATTTTATTTGTGGCACTCCTTGTTGGATTAAAGGAGTTTTAAAATAAGTTGGTTTTTCAAAGAATGACTCCATCCTAATTAACTTTTTCACTTTTGAAGTGTATTAATGTAGGTAGGCATGATTTTCAAATTACTGAGTAAAGAAAGAATCAATATCTAAAGCAAGATTATTAATAGTTTTCACTTATGATTTTTTTATTTCAAGAAATTAAGAAATTCACTTGTTTTTCCTACTTTTGTCGTTCACTAAAAAATCACATCAATGTCTAGAGTTTTAGCTTTAAGAGATGCCATTCGAGAAGGAATGAGCGAAGAAATGAGAAGAGATGATAGTGTCTTCCTGATGGGAGAAGAAGTAGCAGAATATAATGGAGCATACAAAGTAAGTAAAGGTATGCTTGACGAATTTGGAGCAAGAAGGGTAGTGGATACTCCAATTGCGGAACTTGGTTTTGCAGGAATTGGAGTAGGTGCTGCTATGAATGGTTTGCGTCCAGTTGTTGAATTTATGACGTGGAATTTTGCTGTTTTGGCATTTGACCAAATTGTAAATAATGCTGCCAAAACACTTTCTCAATCTGCAGGTGAATTCAACTGTCCAATCGTTTTCCGTGGTCCTTCAGGAGCTGCTGGGCAATTGGCTCAACAACATTCTCAAACTTTCGAAGCTTGGTTAGCAAATTGTCCAGGATTAAAAGTTATCTCTTGTATCGACCCTGCTGATGCAAAAGGATTAATTAAATCTGCGATTAGAGATAATGATCCCATTTGTATGATGGAGTCAGAGCAATTTTATGCCTTGGAAGGAGAAGTGCCTGATGGTGATTATTTAACTCCAATCGGGAAAGCTGCCGTTCGAAGAGAAGGAACTGACGTGACGATTGTTTCCTTTAATAAAATGATGTTGGTGGCGAATGCTGCAGCAGATGAATTGGCAAAAGAAGGTATCTCAGCTGAGGTGATTGACTTGCGAACGATTCGACCTTTAGATCACGAAACGATTGTTAATTCGGTGAAAAAAACGAATCGAATTGTAGTCGTTGATGAGTCTTGGCCGTACGCAGGAATTAGCTCTGAAATCACTTATCAAATTCAAAAGCATGCATTCGATTATTTAGATGCACCTGTAGTGAGAGTGAATGCTCCTGATGTTTCTTTACCATATGCAGCTGCTTATGTAGAAGCTTATATGCCAAATCCAAAGAACGTAATGGATGCTGTGAAATCAGTAATGTATAGATAAGATTAAGAGGTCAAATCTCTTGATAGATATATTTTAAGCCTGTTTTGTAATCTTACAAGACAGGCTTAATTGTTTGATATTCAGCTTGCTGTGAAATATTTTTTTAAATAACTTTCACTCCATCCTCAATTTTAACTTCATGAATTTTACATTCCAAACCAGTCAAATCAAAATATTGCTTTTTAATGTTAGCAAGAGTTGCAGTTTTATTTTCGTTGGAAACTAGATTAATGGTAGCTCCGCCAAATCCTCCTCCCATCAATCTTGCCCCCAAAATTCCAGTTTCTTTTTTCGCTAAATCAACTAATATATCTATCTCAGGAAGACTTACATCATATTCTTTACTTAATCCTTGGTGACCTTGTAACAATATACTTCCAACTTTCTCGAAATCTTCTTTTCCTAAATAATTGATGACCTCATGAACGCGTTGATTTTCTTTCAAGACATAGTTAACCCTTTGGAAGTCAATTGGTTGTATTAATTTTTTATATTGATTCAATAATTCAAAATTAACATCTCGTAACGATTTTACAGAGGGGAAATCTTTAGTAATTTGCTCAACCACTTTTTCACAAGAAGCTCTTCTCACGTTATATTCTGAATCACCGGATGCGAGTTGATGTTCTATATTTGAATTGATTAAAACCAAAGTGTGATTTTCTAAATGGAAAGGAATATATTTCAAGTTTAGACTTTCACAATCCAAACAAAAAACATGATCTTTTTTCCCAAACAAAACTGCGTATTGATCCATCAATCCACAATTGAGTCCGATCCGATGTTCGGCAGCTTGACCGATTTTCGCAATTTCTTTTTTTGAAATATTCAAATCAAACAGCTCCGACAAGCCAAAAATAAATCCGCAACAAAGTGCTGCTGATGAAGATAATCCAGCACCAATAGGAATATCTCCCCCAAAGGCACATTGAATGCCATGTGTTGAAAATCCTTTTTCTTTTAATATTTCCAAAATGGCTTTAAAGTATTTTGACCAACTTGGAAGTTCGCTTTTTTCCAAATTTTCAAAAATAACAGATTCTCCATAGTTGTAAGAATGAATTTCTAAGGTTGCATTCCCATTTTTTCCCATAGCAAAATACATCGCATTATCAATGGCGGCAGGCATTACAAATCCATTATTATAATCGGTATGCTCTCCAATCAAATTGATTCTTCCTGGTGATTTTATAAGTAATGGGCTGCCTGAAAATTGAGCTGAAAATGATTGTTGTACTTCAGTTAACATTAATGACTTTTTTGACAAAAATAGTTAGTCTGTTGGGAATATTTCAAATTTTTAAAAATTAATCATTTGTTTAATTCAAAAGGAGAATTGTTAATTTTACGGATGAAAATTTTAAAAACAGCTTTTAACAAAACGAACATGAAAAGTCTTTTATCAATCTTAATTTGTTTTCTTTTTCTGATCGGATGTAACTCTACCGATAAACAAGTTGATACTTCAAACGTTGAAAATTGGACTCAACTTTTTAATGGAAAAAATATGGATGGTTGGACTCCCAAATTGACTGGGTACAAAATGGGTGAAAACTTCAATAATACATTTCGAGTAACTGATGGAAATCTCCAAGCCAATTATTCAGAATATGATACTTTACGAAATGAGTTTGGGCATCTTTTTTACAAAGACAAATATTCTCATTACAGACTTCGAGCAGAATATCGAGCCGTTGGACAACAAGCCAATGGAGGTGAAGGTTGGGCGGTAGCGAACAATGGCTTGATGTTGCATTGTCAATCGGTGGAGTCGATGACGGTTGATCAAGGATTTCCGATGTCGATTGAATTTCAATTATTGGGAGGGAATGGAAAAGATGAACGGCCGACTGGAAACCTTTGTACACCAGGTTGTCATGTGACTTTGAATGGAGAGTTTTTTGAGCCACATTGTGTCAATTCTTCTAGCAAAACATATCATGGCGAACAATGGGTAACTGCCGAAGCGATCGTTCATGGAGATTCGATTATCCACCATGTGATTGATGGAGATACAGTCATAACTTATTCAAAACCGGTGATCGGTGGAGATCTCGATGGATTAGATACCATAGCTTTTCCCGCTGGTCAAAGAATGACTGAAGGGTATATTTCGATCCAAGCAGAGAGTCAAGGTTTTGATTTTAGGAAAATAGAAATTCTTGATTTGTGTGGATG
>CAYGRM010000497.1:0-4196 GCA_964352225.1 uncultured Saprospiraceae bacterium
ATTTTGTCATTTTTCATTCTAAAATAATAAAAAATCCCTTAAGTTGATGACATTAGACTTGTAGTCAACAAACAGAGAAAGGTTACGGACTTCGTCCGTCAATAATACAGTAACAGAGACAACAAATGTACTTACGTTGCAAGATGTAAGTGCATTGTTTTTTTATATCAATTAAAAGAAAAAAAACTACTCTTCGATATCTTTAATTCGATTACGTTCAGGGTTTTGAAAAGGAATGGTATCGAGGAGGTTGCGGACTTCTTCGATATTGTCGGTAATTTTGGAGATATGCCATTCGATATTTTTTTGATGGAACTCTTGTTCTTTCAGTCTTTGAAATTCTTTAAGGATAAATACTTAAAAAGGCGGATTAAGAATTAGTAGAAAGCCTTTTTGATATAATTCATTTTCCTATTTTGGAGGCATCGTCCCAAAAACTCTATCCCAAAAAGTATTAGAAACTCCAAATGCCAAATCAGGATATTTATAATGATGCAACGAATGATGCTTCCACAGTTTTTTACTAAACTTGGGAGGTTTGGATGTATGTACACTATAATGAACCATCGAATAGAATAGATATCCTAACTCAAAACCAGGAAGAAAAAAATAAGCAACCTCCCCCATCACCAAATAAAACAATCCAAAAAATAATACTAAAATTAAAAATGCAGGAACGGGAGGCATAAACAATCGTTTGCTATCACGTGGTACATCATGATGATAACCATGTACTGCAAAATGAAACGCTTTAACAATCTTCCAATCGTTTTCATAATGGAATACCCATCGATGCAATACATATTCTGCGAATGTCCAGAACACCATACCTCCTAAAAAGGTCAACACTCCAAAATAAATATTATCCAGATACTCATTTGTAATTCCGACATATAAAACTATCAAGATTAGAATTAAATGAAAAGGTATCATCATCTGAGGACTTGAGATGGACAATGCCTCTAAGATTGGATTTTTATACATCCGTTTTTTTTCTTGAGTTTTCATAATATGATTTTTAAGGGTAAATATGATTCAAGGTAAACTCCTCAATTTTTTTAAAAAATGATTATTGTCACTTTGTTCTTTGATTTTTATTATTGAAAATATAGTATTTTAATTGTTCTTTAAATGATTGAATGATTGTATAAACATGGTGAAAATCACAGTTAATGATTCTGTTTTAGCAAAATGAATAGTTTCACTAAAATACTAAACAGGATTATAAAAAAAAAGGCTTCCAATTAATTTTAATTGGAAGCCTTTTTTTGTAAAATCGCACCTCGTTTTTAAGTTTTCTAACAACATTCAAATTATACAAAAATGCTAAAACCTATAATTACTCTCCTTGCAATTCTATATACTCTAAATAGTTTTGCGCAAATCAATTATGACCAAGGATATTTTATCAATGATAAAAATGAAAAAATAGATTGCCTCATTAAAAATATAGATTGGAGAGATAATCCTACTAAATTTCAATACAAACTTTCCGAAAAGGCTGAATCACAAATAGCAACTATTGAATCAGTAAAAGAATTTGGAATCGATAATTTCTCAAAATATCAACGGGTTGATGTTGACATGGATCGATCAAGTAAAGAACTTGAGGACATGACTCTATCGAGAGAACCTGTATTTAAAAAGGAGCAACTATTTTTAAAGATATTAGTGGAGGGAAAGGCGACATTATATTTTTATCAAGAAAAAAACTTAAAGAGATATTTCATCAAAACTGTAGATTCTGAAATAGAACAACTTGTTTTCAAAAAATATAAAACCTTCGAAAATCAAGTTAAAGAAAACAAACAATACCTTATTCAGCTTAGAGATCAATTAAAATGTGAAAGTACGACAACCGAAAAACTTAGAAAGTTAGAGTATAAAAAGAAGCCATTAGTGAAAATGTTTGAGGAGTATAATCAATGTGCAAATGCTCAATTTATCAATTATGAAAAATTATACAAAAGAGATAACTTAAATTTAAGTTTAAGGGGAGGCCCTCACTATTCAACTTTAACCTTAGATGATATAAATTTTGAAAAAGCATTAGGATTCAAAATTGGAGCTGAATTGGAGTATATTTTACCTATCAATAAAAATAAATGGGCAGTCATTCTGGAACCTTCATTCCAATATTCTAAAGCTGAAGGTTTTGCTAAATCAGTTGTAGCGGGAAACATCAAAGTAATCTCTGATTATAAATCTATAGAATTCCCACTTGGATTAAGGCATTTTTTTTACCTGAATGCTAATTCTAAAATTTTCATCAATGCCTCCTATGTCTTTGATTATACCATGTCCTCTAATATATACTATGAATTAGGAGGAGATAAGATTCCATATGAGTCAGGACAAAATTATGCCTTTGGTTTAGGATACAAACAAAATAATCTTATTGTAGAAGTCCGATATGCTACAGAAAGACGGTTAATAGATTTTATATACCCTTTAGATGTAAGGTACAAAAGTTTGTCATTAAGAATTGGCTACACTTTTATCAGGTTAAAAAAATAGTAAAACATTCCCCCTCTGACTGAAGAGCTAGAGGGGAAGATATTATTTATGTAAGCCAAAAATTAAACAAATTACGTAGCTAGAACTCCGTCAAGTTGTTCATGTTTTTTTAGTTCCCCCACTCTCTCCTCTAGCAAAACCAACCATTCGTCCTAAAAAATGAAGTATCTAACTTTTTTATTATTTTACATTGGAAAAAAATTCAATCTTTAGAGATAACACTCTCCTATTTATTCTTCCAAAATATTTTATCAAAAAAAAACTGAAAACAAAATGGATTTACAAATCTCCAATCTTTCGAAAACATACCCTAACGGAGTTCAAGCTGCTAAAAATGTTAACCTCACCATTCCAGTCGGAATGTTTGGTTTGCTCGGCCCCAATGGTGCTGGGAAATCTACTTTAATGAGAACGATTGCCACCCTGCAAGAACCTGATGAAGGAACTATCATGTTAGGTGATTTGAATGTATTGACTCAAAAACATGAAGTTCGAAAAGTCCTAGGTTATTTACCTCAAGAATTTGGAGTGTATCCAAAAGTTTCTGCTGCAGTTTTACTGGATCACTTAGCTGTCCTAAAAGGAATTACTAATTCTAGCGAGCGAAAAGAAATTGTAGAAGCATTGTTAGTAAAAACTAATCTTTGGGATGATCGAAAGAAAAACCTTGGAGGTTACTCTGGTGGAATGAAACAAAGATTTGGAATTGCCCAAGCTTTGCTCGCTAGTCCAAAATTAATTATCGTGGATGAACCAACTGCAGGACTTGATCCAGCAGAAAGAAATCGTTTTTTAAATTTATTAAGCGAACTCGGAGAAAATACGATTGTTATTTTATCGACACATATCGTGGAAGACGTCAAAGAATTATGTACCAATATGGCAGTCATCAATAAAGGGGAAGTTTTATTGACAGGAACACCTTCAGATGCACTCGAAAATATCAAAGGAAAAATTTGGAGAAAACAGATTACTAAAGACCAAATTGAAAATTATAAAAATACCCATAATGTTATTTCAGAAAGAAGAAGTGCAGGTAAACCCATCATTCATGTTTTTAGCGATATGCAACCGGGCGAAGGATTTACGGTGGTTGAACCTGACTTGGAAGATGTTTACTTTTCTGAAATTTTTGGAAAAAAAGCAACTGTAGTTTAGATGTAAAACGTCCAACGTTTTCCCTTTCCTTTTCCTTTTCCTCAATTAAAATCAAAAAAATCATGACTTGGGAAATTTTTAAATTTGAATTAAAATATCGCTGGAAACGACCAGCTACTTATATCTATTTTGCCATAATGTTTTTGTTACCATTCCTCGCAGCAGCTTGGGATCAATTAACTATCGGAGGTGCAGCAGGGCAAATCAAAGAAAATGCACCACATAATATTTCATTTATGATGTTGATTGTTACTGCAATTCCAGGATTACTTTTGGCAGCTGGAATTATGGGGACTCCCATTATTCGAGATTACGAACACAAAACATCTTCCTTATTTTTCACCACCCCAATTACTAAGTTCCAATATCTAACAGGAAGATTTCTAGGTTCATTTGTAACGGCAATTTTTGTTTTTAGTGGAATCGTTTTCGGAATGGAATTAGGTCATTTATCACAATGGGTAGATCCTGATAAATTATTACAATTTAGTTTTTGGAATTATTAAAACCCTTTTTTTGCA
>CAYGRM010000498.1:0-4161 GCA_964352225.1 uncultured Saprospiraceae bacterium
TTTGCTTTCTCCTCAAATCATGAGCCATCTTTTTCGCTTAACTTTACGGAATTGACACCTTGTTGCATTCAGTTTTTATTTTTCCATTTTAAAACCATTCTTTTGTTTCAGGTGGCGGTGGCGGTGGAGGAACTAATCCATGTTTATCCGCAATTTCTTTTTTTGCGTATTTCGGTTCTTTATAACTTCTCATGTAACTTCGCCACCATAATTTCAAATCCTCTAAATCTTCATCCTTAATTATTGTAGTTTGTAAAATTTGGTCTTCTCTTTCTTCTCCCTTTAAATCAATTTCGTATTTAATTACGAAAAAGTAGTCGTACAATCCCCAATCATCTACTGTTGGAATGTATTTACCTCCGTAAACAATGAATTCATAATTTCCTGTTTCTTGGTTATACATTACGTCTTTGCTTATTTTGATACTGTCTTCATGAAATCTTTTTGATTCAATCCCTTGTATCATAAAAGACATATTTGTTGTGTCTTTATAATAGTCTTTTATCAATTCATGATTTAAAGTTTGTAATGCTTCAAATACTTTATGACCAACATAATAACCTTGTTGGATATTTTCTTTTTCTGGTATCTGACCAAAAATCAAATTAGTTATCAGTAAGAAAGATATGGTTTTTATGTATTTCATTTTTTCTAATTGAATGCAACGTTTTGTCTCCTCGTCGTTCCGCCCTTTTGGAAGGAATGAACGTTGGAGACTTTGTTACTGGCTGCTTTGATTTTTCTCAAAAAAATCATTTTTAGCAGTCCTGTAAATATATTGTTATTTTCATCTTAGTTGCCAGTAACGGTTCGCATAAACACCGTGCCGACCGAATGGGAGGTATGGATGTTTTATGCTTTGTTGTGGGTAGTTTTTTAATTTTTATTTTCAGACATATTTATCAGTATTGAATTGCACTTAATAAGAGTATTTAATCTTTTACATATCGACAAGAAAAGCCAACATGTTTTTTGGATGAGTTACGTTGTATTCTTTCTTTAACTCCGTTAAAAGTTAATTTCCAAGCTGAATCTTTGCCTCTTTCTGAAGAACTCCAGTAACTGCCATATCGTTCTATGTCAATAAATTTATCTCCTGAAAGCCGATAACCGCCCAGAATTGCGTCGAATCCACTCTTGCCCTCTTTTATTAAATTTTTATATCCTTCGTTTGGATTACCTATGCCTTGATTTTTATACAAATCGAAATAACCTCCATGATATTCTGCAAGCGACCTCAATTCTTTATCGGTTGGTAGATGCCAACCTTTTGGGCATGCCAAAAGTGCCGCATCAAATGTGTACAATCTGCCATATCCAAAGTTATATCTTTTCTCCCCCAAGCCCATGAAGCCTGTATTTTTTG
Organism: uncultured Saprospiraceae bacterium; assembly: GCA_964352225.1. Classification (GTDB taxonomy): domain Bacteria; phylum Bacteroidota; class Bacteroidia; order Chitinophagales; family Saprospiraceae; genus CAJQQY01. The sequence continues at coordinate 1,367 of CAYGRM010000498.1, forward strand.
AGTAAATCCAACAACCATCACTTAATTTGAAATCGATATTTTCTGCCATCCAAATTTTACCGTTTATCGTTGCCGTTTTATAGATTTGATTATCACGTGAATCAATGAATTCTCCAATCGTGGCATTAGAATCACTTCCCAAGTTTAAAAGAACTTGTGTCTGATTATTAGTTCCAATCTCAATTGATAATAAATTAAGAAGCCTTTCAAGGCTACCACTTTCAAAGAGATTGATATAATGTATGTGTTGAAATTCTTCTGGAATATCACATTCATCTAATCGAACAGGAATGACAAAAATTTCACCACTTGGAATTTCCTGCAATGTATCTAACGCTATTTTAAATTCTCTTTGAACATAGCCACGTTTAGAAACAGACAATTTGGAGAAAAAAATAATAATGAATCGTGAGTTTTTTATTGCTTTAGGAATTTCTTTACTCCATTCCTTTCCAGGCGTTAAATCCATTTTGTCTAACCAAGGATAGAAACCATTCTTTTTCAGATTAGTGTACACCTCGATTACTTGTTCTTTGTCTTCACTTGCATGACACAAAAAAATTCGTTGGCTATTTCCTTTAGTCATAGATTTCTTTCGGTTCTTTTTAGAGGTGATTTTAATTATTACAATGTGTTTTGTTTTTTTTAATTACCCACAACCGTTCCGTGCATACGGCGTGCGCCCGCATAGGGCGCATGAACGTTATGCACTTTGTTGCAGGGCGTTTTTATATTGTTCTAATTTAGTTTTACATTCATTTATTCTTATTAACAACTGAGTCTTAAGCAGGTGATTAGAAAGTGTTTTTTCTTCTATATTTATTCCTTTAATTCCCTCTTCTATATTTGAGAGAAATTTTAACTCATCAACTAACCTGTCACTAAATCCAGTATCCAAATATCTTATTTTTAAAAACGATGTAATATCCATTATTGCTGTACCATCCCACTTAGAAACCGATTCCTTTACTTTGTTTTCATCAAGTTCATGGAAAAAAGCTCTATCAGGAGTTCTTATAGATAAATCACCTGGTATAAATTCCTTTACGAATGCAGAGGCATCTTTACCTATCAAATCACTTAGCCTATTGGCTTTTTTTCTATCGTTCTCCTTCTCTACTTCATTTATTTTCTCCTTGATAAATGATACTAACTCCTTTAAGTTATCATCATTAAAACTGCCTGAAACCATTTCAAGTTGACTGGTCATCATATAATTAAGAGATACTGTATCTAAGAAAGAATTTAGTCCCTTTTTAAGCTTGCTATAAACCATGTCCTTGTCAAAGCCAGATAATTCGATAAATCCAAACAAATAAACACCAGCATTAAGGTATGAGACAATATCTAAAAACTCTCCTCTTTCGGCGTACTCCAACATTTTTTGAAGGTTTGTTTTGAAATCAGCATTTGAAAACCTCCAATATCCTTGCATAAAGTTATTTAATAATTCATGTGCAGGATGAACTTTACCTTCCTTCACTTTGAAGCTTTTTTCTATATTCTCTAAAAAAACTGCTTCTATTATTTTTTTACTGGAAGTTATTAAATCGTATACTTCTGGATGAAAGATGTATTGTTCTTGTAGCCTGCCATAATATAGCTCTTTAAATTTTTTTGAATATGTCCACTCATTTTCAATCGGTTCCTTTTCTATTTCCTCATTTTGAAGGTTACCAATACTGAAATTACTAAAATCAGGAAATGAAGTTTGTTTGTCAAGATTTTTTCTTTCTTCAAAAGTTATATTATTGGGTTTTCTAAATTCTGTAGAAATTGATATGATAAATAACCAAATGTTTTTAAGTTGATTCTTAGTTAATTCATCTAAAGAATCTTTTTCCCGTGTAATAATTTCAAATGGGTACTTAAAGTGTTCTATGGCAAATTTGATAGTCCTAATATTTGAAAAATGTTTTTTTAATTCCTTTGTATCATCCTTGTTTTGTGTATTTGGACTAAGTGATTTAAGTATGAATTCTTTATTTTCTTTCATATGGTCTTTGAAAGATTCATCTGCATATGTTTCAATTATAGAGTCAATTATGGCTGAAATATTAGGAGTAAAGTAAATCGTTTTTTCAATGGTTTTCTCCTTAAATGTAAGACCTCCTTTTATTTCATTCTCATTAGTAATTATCAATACTTTGCTTCCTTTATTTTCGACTAATTCATTGACAATTCCTAAAAAATCATCAGTATCTACTTGTTCACTAATTCTCTCTAAGTCGTCAAAGCAGATTAGTAATTTATCATGAGGTAAGAACCTGAAAATATTGTCGCCTGTTCCTGTTATTAATTTTTCGATATTTACATATTTATTAATCAATGGGATAGCCTCCGATAAGTTCTTTAAATTTTTTGCAATTGTGCTTGATGATATGTTGGAATTTTTCCCTTTTTTATCAAAATAGGTAAATAGAACTTTTTGGGCTATATCATTTTTATTAGAAACTCCATAAAGAGATACAATCAATGGTATAAACTCCGTCTGATTTTCTATAAGAGGGAATATATTGTTCTTAACATGATAAGTTTTACCACTTCCCCAATCACCTGTAAGCAACAAAGCTCCAGTTGTTTTCATGCTAAGGTGGCTTACAATGGCTTCATAAATATATTTCATGCGAAAATCTATTGATGGTGAATTCAGACTTGTATTGTCTTCAATCTCTTTTCGGAATATTTTACTCAAAATTTTCACTATACTTTCTTGGTTTCATTTTTTTTTAATGCCCTGCAACGTTTTGTCTCCTCGTCGTTCCGCCCTTTTGGAAGGAATGAACGTTGGAGAC
>CAYGRM010000499.1:0-4129 GCA_964352225.1 uncultured Saprospiraceae bacterium
GTTTTAATTTTTAATAAAACAAACTTACGTTGATTTTTTCCAAAAAAAAATCCCACATTTCTTCTTTAATGAGAAATGTGGGATAATCTTTTTTTTAAATCTATTATTCTTTAATTAAATATTTGAACTTCCGCTAAGTGGAGATAATTCTTTTTAGTTAATTGAATTCTAACATAACGTCCTTGGCGATTGAGGTTAATTTCTGTAACTTCTTGGGCAGTACCAGAAAAATAAAAATCACTAACTCCAGGTTGATTTATGGTATCGTCTACATCTGTACTATTAAATGGTACATCTGAAACGAATACATGAAATTTTTCCAATCGATCTTGACAGCAATCTGTTCTATTAAAAATATTTATAGTTGAAAGGTCGAAAACTTGTTCTAAATCAACTTCCCACCATGAATATTTCGCTTTCTCAGTATGATTGAAATTCTGATCAGCAATAATACCATCTATTGCTTCAGAAGCAGAATGTTGCCCATTATATTCTGAGGACGACTGTGTAGCTGTTTTCCCTTGAGCTACATTCTGAGAAGTAGAAGGTGAATCACTTACAGTAGGGTAAGCAGAAAAATCAACTGCTGAAGCAGGAGATACATTGATTTGAAATACAGCATCGTTGAAATCATTATCGCCAGTTCCAACTATTTGATCATCAAAACACACTACTAATTCGTTGCAATTTTCATCATGCAAAATTACACTTTGTCTTCCGTTGGCATTAAACTCATGGTTAGTGTAATGAGCCGCTAAACCTTCAGTTATAGTTTGACTATTTTGTACCCATCCATTAGAGTTTAAGAAAAATCCAAGAACAGTATTCGCTTTGAAATTTCCATATAATTGAACGGTACTTCCTTCGATCAATCCTCCACCTGATCCTTGTGCAGAAGCATTTGGAAAGACAATTAATTTCACGATATCATCAACTGTTGCTGGTGGATTATCTGCATCGTAATAATAGTAACCTAATACGTTTTTATAACCAGCACCTTCATGGATAAAACTGATCGAAACTTCCGCATCATCTTCGAAATAAATATTGCTAGGAACAGATTCATCGAAGAATTCTGGATGAGCTGTGGTAGCATCTTGTCCATTAGGAAGAGCATTGGTGAAAATATTCGAAAGTAAAATGTCGCAAATTTCCTCATAAGTTAAATTATCAGGAACTCCTTGATTATTATAAGTACTAATTGCTAAATAGTCACCAGCTTGTGGGCGCTTTAATATTTTCGTTCCACCTTGACCTTTGGCAACTAAAATCCATTGAGTAGATCCGTCTACTTCGATAAAGTTTGCTGATGCTTCTTGCTCGTTCATATCCCAAGTAAAAACTAATTCAGGTTCAATTCCCGGGATTTCTGGCTTTGAAAAGACAGCTAATCCATCTGCACCATTAGCAACATAAATAAACTCATTATCAGAGGTGACCCCATTGGTATTTCCATATGATAACATATCGCTTGATGAAGACCAAGTCTCTGCTCCGGTATGAATATTATAAGAAGCTAAACCATGCTTTCCTTTAGTGATGTAAACATTATCAGGATCATTATTCACGAAGTGAAGAGTGCTTTTTCCTCGGCTGTCCGAATCAACACTCTGGTGTAAAATTTCTCCAACATTATATTCAGTAGAGAAGTGGAAACTTCCGATATCTTCTACCCGAATAGAACTATTTTCTCCTGTTTGTAAACTCACCACTTTGGTGGCATTATTTGGAGTTCCATTGACATCAATATATTTTCCATTTTCAAATTCGACACTTCCAAGAACCTCTAGAGTTTCAGCATTGATACAAAATGCTCCACCATGAGTTTTTCCACTTGAAACATATAAGTAATCTCCTGAGTAGGTTACTGAATTTGCAGAGGAAGAAATACCTCCATCAATGAAGTTAGAAAGATTGACAATTTGAAATCCTGAATAAGTAGTTCCACCAGCCATTGTCACTACACCAAGCACAGCACCCTTTTTACTATCAGAAAGACTCAACCAAATTTTTACATCATCGGAACCTGGTAACTTCCCAACTTCCACAGCATTAATATCTGCACTACCTAAATAACCTCTAAAGGTGATTTTTGGATTATTCGGATTAGACAAGTCCACTACCTCAATTGCACCTAGATGATCTACTCCTCTTCGATGATAAGTGATATATGCTTTGTTATCCAAAAATGCAATATGGGTTGCGCTCAAGGTCACTCCATTTAAAACGTATGGCGCAACTTCACCGACATGCAGCCAATAATAGTCAGAATTTACTATATCATCACGAGTATCAACTTGACCAGAAGCAAGGCTATCACCGTCTGATTCATTTTTGATAATGATAGCTTCGTTTACAATCGTAATTCGATCATCAAAGCCATTGGCAGAGCTTAAGGCTTGGAAATAATTTTCGGGAACTGAACTCAAGGAGTCTGAGTTATTTGAATCAGAGGGAGTAATGTTATCTTTTTTGCAGCTTTGGACAAATATCAAAGCGAATGCCAAGGCTAGGCAGATCACCACTCGATTTTTCATGTATTAGTTATTTATTAAAATTAAATAGGGCTTTTTTTGGGGTCTCCAAAAGTAATTCAAGAATCAAACCTACGTAGGCTCAAAAAACCCTTTTAATTAAATAAATGTGACACTAATTCTATTTTTATGTAAAAAAATAATAATATGAAAAATGGATGAAAATTACGTGATTTAGCTACTTTCTACCAAAATCTGCAGGTATTTCACCCCATTCCTTAGTTTCCCACTTTAAAATAGGATTCGTAATTGGGTTATTTTTTAACCAAGTTTCGGCCCGTTGCATCAGTTGAAAGAGAATAGCATTATCTGCTTTTTTTTCTAATTTGGTATTGGCTTTTTTCTTTTTTACCCAACCTATCGCAATCCGAGAATCTGAATAAATAGGTAAATCAGGACGATTTTCCTTTTGTAATAAAGCCAAAGCGTGAACAAGTGCAAGGAATTCTCCGATATTATTAGTCCCTCTTTTGAAGGGACCTTGATGAAAAAGTTGCATTCCAGTTTTCGTATCCACCCCTCGATATTCCATCAACCCAGGGTTGCCAGAGCAAGCAGCATCGACGGCAATACTTTCCCAAACGATTTTTTCACGAGCTTCAGCGCTGACTTTTTTAGTGGTAGGTTTTTTATTTTTTCCAATAAAATCTGCGGCACTCCCTCCTCGGTAAGCTTGCTCAGCTTCTTCTTTGGTAGAAAATGATTTATATTTTGCATTGGGGTAACCTTTGATGTGAACCTGACATTTTGCCCAAGAGTCAAAAACTCCAGTTTCGTTGCCTTCCCAAATGACGTAGTATTTTTTCTTTTTTGCCATATTTTATGTGACTCTTTTGGTCATTTTTTTTCTTTTTTGATGCTGACTGTTTATACTTTCGTTGGGATAGATATTTTTTTTTGAAAAAAAATTATACCATGGGGAAACATAAAAAGTCATAATCATTCATAAAAAGTCAGCGTCAAAAAAATTAGATAAGTCTTTGATAACCTATTCAAATTACTTGCTCTAACTCAATATTTTCCTCGCACCTTGAATCACCAAAACAAAAACAATTGTTCCAATAATTAAATCAGGTAAATTTGATTTTAAAAAATAAACCAAAATTCCAGCGATAATTACTCCTAAATTAATGATCACATCATTAGACGTAAAAATCAAACTTGCTTGCATATGCGCTTCCTCACTTTTCGATTTTTGCAATAAAAATAAACAAATGCCATTGGCGATAAGTGCAAAAATAGAAATGATAATCATCGTGGAAAAAACTGGAATTTCCACCTCCCCAACGAATCTACGAAGAACTTCCACAAAACCTAAAAGAGCTAAAATGATTTGAAAATAACCTGCCACCTTTGCAATATTTTTCTTCAAAGCAATAGTTCCTCCGATGGCTAAAAGGCTTATACCATAGACAAAAGAGTCAGCTAACATATCCAAACTATCTGCTACTAATCCCATTGATTTGGAAAAAAGACCCGTCGTAATTTCAATGAGAAAAAACGCAAAATTGATCAGCAAAACTGTCCATAATAATTTACGCTGTTGATGGTTTTCTGAAAATTCTTGATTTTCGACTTCCAGCGTTTCTAAATGC
>CAYGRM010000500.1:0-4099 GCA_964352225.1 uncultured Saprospiraceae bacterium
ACTAATAACTCATTAACCAATAACTTAATAACCAAATGAAATCATCTAGAACCAACTTTTATTTCTAAGAGCTAAGAATAGAACCTGATAATCTTATGTAGTAGATTATACTTTTTTGTTTTTTTTATGAAAAAATAATGGGGTCACCTGTATTGCTACTCAATAAACTAACATAAATCATCGACTCTAATTAGTTCTTCTCCTCACTTCTCCCTATTTTTACATTTTAACAATATATTTATATGAAAATTAAAAAATCCACAAGGCGAACATTTCTAAAACAATCATCTGCGATAAGTTTAGGTTTTTTTGGGTTGCAATCATTTATAATGAAGAGTTGTGATGGCGCACCTAGCGAGGTACTTCAACAAATGAATATGCCTTACGGGCAGCTATTTGCGGATAATAAAAAAATGCTAAAATTGCCAAAGGGGTTTACGTATAAAATCATTTCTCGCCAAGGGGATAAAATGAGTGATGGCTTATTGACCCCAGGTCTTCCAGATGGCATGGCAACTTTTGATGGTGGAAATGGGAAAGTGATTGTGGTGAGAAATCATGAATTAATTTCTACAGATTTTGGTGCTGCTGGAAAAACCAATGAGGTGCTTCCGAATATTCCTAAAGAAAAAATTTATGACTTAGGTAGTTCAAAAGTTCGTTGCAAGGGAGGGACTACCACATTTATTTATGATGAAAAAACTGGAGAGATTGAATCTTCTTGGTTGAGTTTGGCTGGGACAATTCGAAATTGTGCAGGAGGAAGAACACCCTGGAATTCATGGGTTTCGTGTGAGGAAACTTTTGTAGGGAAAAGTAAAAATTTGAAAAAACAGCATGGCTATAATTTTGAAGTACCGGCAACTTTGACTCCTTCCTTGGCTGATCCAATTCCTTTAAAAGCGATGGGAAGATTTAATCATGAAGCGATTTGCGTAGATCCAAAAACTGGAATCGTTTATCAAACGGAGGATCGAAATGATAGTTGTATCTATCGTTTTATTCCAAATGAAAAAGGTAATTTAAAAGCTGGTGGAAAATTACAAGCCTTAGTTATAAAGTCAGCAAAGACAAAGGATACTCGAAATTGGGAGACCGCTACAATGCCTCGCAATATAAAATTAAAAGTAGAATGGGTGGATCTAGATGATGTGGCTCCAACCAAAGATACATTGCGATACCAAGCTCAAGAAAAAGGTGCTGCGATCTTCGCAAGGGGAGAAGGAATGTGGTTTGGAGCAAATGAAGTTTATTTTGCCTGCACAAGTGGTGGTGAAAAAAAATGGGGACAAGTTTTTCGATATGTTCCTAGTCCCATGGAAGGAACTGTTTTGGAAAATGAGCAATCTGGAACCTTAGAGTTGTTTCTTGAACCTAATGATAAAGAGTTATTACAGAATTGTGATAATTTAACCATTGCACCTTGGGGCGATGTTATCATGTGTGAAGATCGAGCGAACCCAAATATTGTAGGAGTTACTCCAACTGGAGAAATGTATCGAGTCGCTGAAAATATTGGAAGGCCGTCAGAATTTGCAGGAGGTGTTTTTTCTCCTTCGGGAAAAACGTTTTTTGTAAATATTCAACATTTCGGATTAACCTTAGCGATCTCTGGTCCGTGGAATCGGACAAAGAATAGTTAATTTATTTTGCGGCAGCCTAAGCTGCGGTAAAATAAATCATAGGCTATTCAAATGTTAAAGTTTTCTCCCACCATAAAATAAAAAGAGCCTTCCCGTTTTATAACCAAATCGATCACCTTAATCTTTTAACAAAACAACAGCAACATGAAAGTTAATCGCTCAAAACTTCACGCCGTTCTTTTACCTGTTTTTCTTCAACTTCAGTTTCCAATTTTTAAATTTTCCTAAGTGAATTGTCTGGCAAAGGCAAGCTATGAAAACCACTTTTTTTAAAGAGGAAACGTTGGCCTTTTTCCAAAATTAATTTGATTAATATAGTTCATTATTTTTTTATCAAAATGCAAATGGTGCATCGTTGACCTCTAACGCTTTTGTCTCAATTCATATGCAAGACGAAAATTCAACTCTTTTTTTAATAAAATTGGAACAACCAAATGCCCGAGAGGATTACCCCTTTTCGGGTTTTTTTATTCTAAAATTCTAGTACTCAAATAGTATATCCAAAATGATATGCTCCCCAAAAAAAGACCCTCCACAATAAAATTGCAGAGGGTCTGACTTTCAATTGGTTTTTGAAAAAATGTAAAACCTTAAAAATTATGTAGTCTTGACGAATTGCTTTGCAGAAAATGATCCGTCATTTTCCATCAAGATATTATAATGACCAGTTGGAAAATAATTGGTATCGATTTTTAAAATTTGTTGAAATGGCTCGATTGCTTTTTCGTACCAAATTCTTCCAATAGCATCTACGATAAAAATATAATGGATATGATCATTTCCTCTCAATTCCAAAGTCAATTCATCAGTAGTCAACCCCACAGGATTTGGAAAAAGATTGATTTCAAAATCAAATTCATGACTATGTGAAGTAAGATTTTTTATATCAGAATATTCAACGCTCAAATCTAAATTTACCATTTTTAATCGATAGAAATAATTTGTTCCTTGCGCAGTATTTTTATCCAAGAAGTCATAAGTGTTTAATTGATCACCTCCAATACTTTTGATAAGGGAAATAAGCTCAAATTTAATTCCATTAGTAGAGCTTTCTAATTCGAAGTGGCTAAAATCACTTTCTGAGGCAGTCGCCCAATTTATCAAAATGGAGCCATCGACAACTTCTACAGAGAATAAAATTAATTCTACGGACAAAGGAACAAAGGCCTTCTCATCTCTCCGATTATGATCATTCCCTCCATTATTTTTAGGAGTTCCATTTTCATCTAAGTCAGAAATAATAGCTAAATCATCTTGGTCAGCATCCAGCCAGCATTCATTTCCTTTTATAAAAAAAGGAGGTTTAGGATCATGACCAGCTACTCCAGGTTGATTATCTAACCAATCTGGAAATCCATCAGAGTGTGTATCAGCGATTGAATAATGATTAGGATTATCATCAGAATCAAGCATTGCTGAAGCACTTGGGTCATGCCGTCCATTTTTTCCTCTAACTATACTTTCTCCGTCGAAATCAATTCCACTTGCTTCTACAAAGTCAGGAATATGATTATGGTTAGCGTCCAAATCTAAATCATCAGGAATCATATCTTTATCTGATTTTTTGGCAATCGTATCGCCAGTTAATAAATTTGAAATAAAAACTATTACTTTCGCACGCATCGTATTGAAAATGCTATCATATTTTATAAATATTCAGACTACTCGGATTATCGAATTTCCACAATCTACCTAATGAGCCTTTGTCTATATTTGAAAAATTAGTAGGTAATATTTCAAATGAAAACTGTTCGAAAATAAGTGTACGAACTCACAGATTGTAAAATAAGTTTGGGTCGAAAAAATAAAGCTAATGTCTCAACCACAGGTTTAAACAGATTTAATTTGGCCGTCAAAAACTATTAATAATTTTGCTTGGCTAAATAAATCTAGAACTATTATTATCGGGGGATAAATGTGCTGATTATTTATTTTTGATTTCAAATCAAAAAAAATCTTGCCTTGATAGATGAGATAAAATTTAATTACTTATAGAAGGGGGAGATCAATATTAAGTTACTATATTCATAATTTATGCCAACTGTGACAGAATAATATTTTATATGAAAAAAAATAAACTATTTTGCTAATTGAAAAATGTTTCATTTTTTTAGGTGAAAAATCAAAAAATATATGAGTGAATATTTATTTACAACAGATCGCTTAGGCATTCGAAATTGGAAAGAAAGTGATCTTCCTGAATTTGCAAAAATGGGACAGGATGAAACTGTGATGAAGTATTTTCCATCATTATTAACAGAGCAACAAAGTCTCAATTTAATGGAAAGAATGGAAGTGCAATTCGAGGAAAAGGGCTTTGCTTATTTGCCAGTAGAAATTTTAGATAATCAAGAATTTATCGGAATGATTGGAATGTCAAATCAAAAATATGATGTTAAATTAGAAAATTCTGATGAAGTACTTTCGGAATTTATAGATATTGGTTGGAGATTGAA
>CAYGRM010000501.1:0-4094 GCA_964352225.1 uncultured Saprospiraceae bacterium
TCACAACAACCCGTACTACAATCCCGATTTTACTTAATTCTTTTTTAATAAATTTTATCAGGTTGGGGTTGGTTTCAATCAGATAGGCTTTTTTTACGTGAGGTAAAAAAAATCGAGATAACGCAAGTCTTCCTACTCCCACTTCGCAGACTATTTTATTTTTTAAATTATTATATTTTAAAAATGAATCTCGAAATGAATTCACTCGAATAGAATCTGTTTCCATTATTTTATAATAGACTTCAGGAAAGCCAAAAGTTTGTGGATCAAAAGTTTGAGCCTTTAAAAGAGCATATTTTAGTTCAGGATATTGGGTGACGATTTTGGAAAGAAATTTTGACATAGCGCTCCCGTTTATTGTAATTTATTTAATTGCGTTTTTAGAGACTGTTTTGAAATGTGTGCTAAAATTTTTTATAGTGTATTTTTTTGCTAAATGAGGCTTTTTTGGAGGGGAATAGCCTTAGCTATTGCCCGAGAAAAAAACGAAATGTGGTGAAAAAAGACGCATAAAAAAATTAGCGACATAATTCAAAACAGTCTCTTAAAGGTAAAAATTTTATTTGGAGTGTTAATCGAGAGCTATAATATACTTTATGGTTTAGATAATTTTAATCTTTAAATTGGTATTTGTACTGTTGATAAGGGAATGAAAATTGACCTATTTAAAGTGGATTTTCGAATTTAATTTTCGAAGAACATAAACCAAACCCTTCTTCTGGATAAAATAACTAAATCAACTTAATTTTAATTAAATTCATTATCTAAACAAATTAGCAGCGCCTTTAGCTTCGCCTGAGTTGAGGCTTTTATTGAAAATTTCATCATCCTGTTTTCAAGATTATTCTTGATATAAATAGTAATAATAGGGTGAGATGCCATCCACGTTACGGCAGAATAATCCATTTGTAACATATTGTGTCTAATAGATTTTTCTGATTTTTTTCCTTTCCCTATAAATTTAAAGGCTCGTCGCTGGCGAGTATTGTCCATAAATATAATTTCATCATTTTTGTGTAGAGCTACTCCATTTTCAGAGTAAAAAATAGCCCTAACATTAGAACCTTCGACCATAAATGTTATCAAGTATTTATAATCTCCTCTTTCAATTAGAGTCAACTTAATCGTTTCAATTTTTTGATTTCCACCATCTTTAGTTTTAACTAAAACTTTATCACAATTTATTTCGCCCGTAGGTAGAATCAATTCTTCCATTGAAATCTTAGTTCCTTTTTCACCTAGAAATGGTGTTCGATGAAAAGCCAAAATCTGCTCGGAGGTTTTTTTTAATTGGAGTAGAATATCTGTTCCTATTCGAGGAGTTAGTTCTGAAACCATGACTACTATGAGCATGGAAAAGACGAAGATAAAGTATTGGTTTTTAGAATATTTCATAATTCTTATTTAGGGGTGGTTATTCTAAATATAAGTTATTTTCTTGAATAATGATAAAGATGATATAATACATTCATTGAAAAAAATTTGATCTTTTTTGGAAATTGACCAAATGAAAAGATATTGGTAGGTCGAACTTGCACTATAAATAAACCTAAATTACCAGCTCGGCCTCAGCAGACATTCTTATCTCAGGCTTAGTAAGAGAAAATGGAATGGTGTAAAGAGGAAATCTAAACTAAGACTATTGGAATACGATATGCAAGAAGGAAGGCTCTTTGCAGGCAGAAGGATTGGGAAAGTGGCAAGCTTTGATGGGTTACTTTGCCATAAGCCAAAAACTTAACTTAGAAACTTTTAAACAATTAATCCCTACTTTTGCTCTCTAAAGTAAATTTCGAATGAATAAAGCAACAGCTGAAAAATCCTCACCCTTCAGTCCTAAACAGATCGAACAATGCATCGCTATCTTGGAAGCATTGAATGAGGATACCAATCTAATCTTTGAGATTCCTAAAGACCAACGCCTAGCATTAATCATGGCGGCTGGATTATTTTCTAGACCAAGCAGGGAAGAATTTTTAAGGCGAAAAAAAGAGGCTAAGAAAGCAGAGAAAAGAAAAATAGTTCAAAAAGATAAAACAGCACGTAGGGGTACAGGAATCAGAAGTGCCCGAGAAGCAGCCATTTTTATTGCCCCGAAAATGATCAATGGGGAAGCAATAGCCACCTCTCCCATTGTTGAATTGGAGTCACCAAGAGAATGTTATGTCTGTAAGAAATCTTATCAGCAATTGCATCATTTTTATGACACGATGTGCCCCACTTGTGGTGATTTTAATTATGCCAAACGATTTCAAACTGCTGACCTTACAGGGCAAGTTGCTTTAGTCACAGGTTCTCGATTGAAGATAGGTTATCATATTACACTCATGATGTTGAGAGCTGGAGCGACGGTAATTGCCACTACTCGTTTCCCGGTGGATAGTGCATTACGATATGCTAAAGAGTCAGATTTTGAAGATTGGGGGCATCGTCTAAAGATTCATGGATTAGATCTGAGACATATTCCGAGTGTTGAAATTTTTTGTAGTTATATCGAACAGCAGTACGATCGATTGGATATTTTAATCAATAATGCTGCACAAACGGTGAGACGACCTGCGGGTTTTTACCAACATTTGATGCCTAATGAAGAACGTTCTTTTGGTGAACTACCCAACGCTGCACAACAGATTTTAGCAGACCATGAGTCTTGTTTGCAAGAATTAAATTCCCTGAGTTTAGATGTTGCTGACGGTCAAAATAAAAATCTTCCAGTAACATGGCATGGCAAACAAGTGGGCATCGGTTTAAGTGCTTCTGCAAAATTATCACAGATTCCATACAGTATCGATCATTCATTGGTGACAGAAGAAGTTTTTCCATCACAACAATTAGACGCTGACTTACAGCAGATTGATTTAAGAAAAACGAATAGTTGGAGATTGAAATTAGGGGAAGTAAATACCGATGAAATGCTGGAAGTACAATTGGTTAATTCGGTGGCTCCTTTTGTACTGTGTAACCGATTAGCGAAATTGATGAAAAAGGAAAATACAGGAATGAAGCATGTCATCAACGTTTCTGCCATGGAAGGAAAATTCCAACGATGGCATAAAGAAGCTCGCCACCCACATACCAATATGGCCAAAGCTGCACTCAATATGATGACCCATACTGCTGCCTCAGATTTTGCGAAATATGGCATTTTTATGAATGCCGTAGATACCGGTTGGGTTACCGATGAAGATCCTGCTGAATTGGCAAAACAGAAAGCAGAAATTCATGATTTTCAACCTCCTCTAGATATCGTCGATGGTGCGGCAAGAGTAATGGATCCTTTATTTGATGGCATTAATTCTGGCAAGCATTGGAGTGGGAAATTTTTGAAAGACTACCGTCCGATAGATTGGTGATATATTTTCATGTATCTAGCTATGCCTCAAATTAATTTACAGATAACTTAAGCCACGCGGCAGCGATTGATAAGCCGCTGGCCCGAGTTTACTCTTACCTAATAATTAAGAGTAAACTCGGACTAAGAAGCGGATTAAGCAGGAGCGAAAATTCGAGATTTATTTTTCACACCTATCTCATAGCTTGCAGTATTCCTACCTAAACCTTATTGATTATCTTGATTACGATTACAATTTGGAAGGTCATACGAGCCCTCTGCAGCAATTACACCTGAGTCGTCTCTCACTTGAATTCGAACTCCAAATCCACAAACACATTCCAAATTTTGACCTACGGCATAAAGTTCTTGCTCCGCATTTTTAAACCAAGTAATAGAATAACTTCCCTCTGAAAGATCAACTTCTGGAGAAGTAACCGTCAAGCTATAACTATCTATCAAACAAGTTGTCGAATTTATCTTGATTGGAATTTTGACGAGACCTTGAGGCCCCAAATCTGGAAATACTAAAGTAACTTTATCGGGATTCTGCACTAAGTTAGTGGTTTTAACTTCTTCAAATGATGTTGAGGTGATGTCTTCTTTTTGGCAAGATGTGAATAGCGTGGCGAAGATAACCAAGGCCATCCCAAGAAGGATAGTTTTATTTTACATTATACTGGTTTTTTGTGTAAGTCCATTGTTATATGAAAAAATAACAACACATTTACGCCACTAAAGTAATAGTTAACTTTGCTTTCAT
>CAYGRM010000502.1:0-4092 GCA_964352225.1 uncultured Saprospiraceae bacterium
GGTTACGCTGAGTTTGACATAGAAAATAATCAAGCTGACAAAATTATTTTTGATAGTCGAAATTTAAATATCGAAAGAATTACTATTGGTGAGAATGAAACTCCGACGACTTTTAAAATAGGAGAGGAGGAAGAATTTTTAGGAAACCCACTTGAAGTGGTAATCACTCCAACTACCAAAAAAGTAAAAATTTACTACTCCACGAATCCTGATGCAGCAGCAGTTGATTGGTTAAATCCGCAACAAACGGCTGGTAAAAAACATCCATTTTTATTTACCCAAGGTCAAGCAATTTTGACTCGAACTTGGATTCCTTGCCAAGATTCTCCAGGAATTAGAATTACCTATGATGCTACGATTAAGGTTCCCAATGAACTATTACCTGTGATGTCAGCAAGCAATCCAACAGAGAAAAATGATTCTGGAGTGTATGAATTTGAAATGAAGCAACCTATTCCTCCTTATTTAATTGCACTAGCAATTGGGGATTTGGAATATGGTGAAATTGGGGCAAGAACTGCCATTTATGCAGAGCCAAGTTTGTTAAAACCATCTTTGTATGAATTCGCAGATATGGAAAAAATGCTAATTGCAGCAGAAGATTTATATGGAAAATATTTATGGGATCGCTATGATGTAATTGTATTACCTCCAAGCTTTCCTTTTGGAGGAATGGAAAATCCACGCTTGACTTTTGCGACACCGACTATCATTGCTGGAGATCGATCTTTGACCGCTTTGATTGCACATGAGATGGCTCACTCATGGTCAGGGAATTTAGTGACCAATGCTACTTGGAATGACTTCTGGTTGAACGAGGGGTTTACCGTTTATTTTGAAAGAAGAATTATGGAAGCGCTGTATGGAAAAGAATATGCGAACATGTTGGCAGTTTTAGGTTTCCAAGATTTAGAAGCAGATGTGAGTGATTTGGATGAAGAAGATACGCATCTATTTTTGAATTTAGAAGGGCGTGATCCTGATGATGGAATGACTGATATTGCTTATGAGAAAGGAGCTTACTTTTTGATGATGCTGGAAGATAAAGTTGGGCGAGAGAAGATGGATGCGTTTTTAAAGACTTATTTTGAAACACATAAATTTCAGACGCTGACTACTGAGGAGTTTATCAAATATTTGAATAAAAATTTGATTGAAAAACATCAAGTTGAAGTGGATATTGATGAATGGATTTATGGGCCAGGTATTCCATCAAATGTTACTAAAATTACCACGGAGAAATTTGTCGCAGTTGATAAAGTAGTTGAATTAATTAAAGAAAACTATGATCCAAAATATTTGAAGGTAACCGATTGGACAACACATGAATGGTTGCATTTTATTCGTCAATTGCCAACCGAAGATGAAAAAGGATTAATGAAAAAATTAGATAATAAATTCCAATTTTCTACTTCAGGTAATTCTGAAATACTAGCAGCTTGGTTTGAAATTGCAATTAAGAATGGATATTCTAACAATATACTTCCAAATATTGAAAATTTCCTAGTTTCAGTTGGAAGACGCAAGTTTCTAACTCCACTTTATCGAGCGTTTAAGGAAAATGGACAACTCGAGATTGCTCAGAATATTTATAAAAAAGCTAGACCAAATTACCATTCAGTTGCTACTCAAACAATGGATAAGTTATTGTTTGAAAATGGTATGAATGATTAAAAAAAAACTAGCTCCGACAAAAAATAAAAAAATCCATCTTGAAAATTCAAGATGGATTTTTTTTGATATTTTTTCTAAAAACCTGAACAATAGAAGTTTAAGTGTTTTTCTTTTCTTTCCTATTGCTTAATTATTTTTTTTACGACAAATCCTTCCCCTGATTTTAAGCTTAAATAATAAATACCCTTGCTAAGGTTTTCTAAATCAAGTCCTTGAGAAAATTTTTCCTGAATAGGAATACTTTTAGAAAAAACTAATTTTCCATTTAAGTCTAATATTTCCAATTCTAAATCAATGGCTTGGTTAACCTCGATTTCAATAAAAATATCTTTATCAAATGGATTTGGTGTAATTATGAATTCATTTAAAGAAGGAATATTTTTAATGCTAGTGGTAACAGAAGTTACTGCTGAAGTATTGGTACAACCGTTTCCTCCAGTCACCACAACTGAGTAGTTTCCAGACTCAAATGCAGTATAAGTATTGCCTATTGCTCCAGTTATTATTTGGGTATTAAAATACCATTGGTAGGCAGTATAAGTATCTGGAGCAGTTAGTAAATTATCATTGACAGTAATTGTAGGAACTGTTGGAAGAGGTAATGAATTTACTGTAAATGATTCAGTTGAAGTACAACCAGCATCGTCCGTAATTGTAATGTTATAATTATCTGCGGCAAGGTTATTAAAATCAATATTTGGAGAGAATGTATAAGGTGGCGTTCCACCTGCTCCACCAATTTGGGCAATTCCATTAGTTTCTCCTTCACAAGGCTCACTAGTCACATTAACTGAAACAGCAAGAGATGCACAGGCATCAGAAACCACTTTATAAATTCGACCTTGCCCCATTCGTGCTGCATAAATCTCTCCATTAACATCTTCACCAAAAGTTGAAATATCATAGTTGAAATCTGCAACTTCCTGACCAACCCAACCACCAGAACCATCAGGTGCAACGGTGAAAAATTCTCCAGAACAGTAATCCGCACAAATATATATTCCCTCCAAATCAGGATAATCTTCTCCTCTATAAACAAATCCTCCGGTGATAGAGCAAGGGCCAGAAAACCCTTGATGCTGAATTTCATAAACGGGAGCGACATAATCGCCAGCGCTACCACAATTACTTGTGTTTACATTTCCATTGAGGTTATTACCTTCGTAGCATCTCCAGCCATAATTTTCCCCTCCAGGACTATTTGCTGGTTGAAAATCAATTTCTTCCCATGCATTTTGACCAACATCAGCGATCCAAAGGTCACCAGTTTCACGATCAAAACTGAACCTCCAAGGATTCCGAACTCCGATGGCCCAGATTTCATCCAACACGTTTGCATCATTCACGAAAGGATTATTAGCAGGAATAGAGTAAGGTGAACCATTATCAATATCAATTCGGAGCATTTTTCCCAAAAGAGATTGGGTATTTTGACCATAACTTTGAGGATCATTTCCACTTCCTCCATCCCCCATACCAATATATAAATATCCATCTGGACCAAATTTGATACAGCCTCCATTGTGATTAGAGTAGGGCTGATCAATAGTCATAATCATTACTCCACTATTAGGGTCTGCAAGGTTAGGATCAGCCGCATCTCTAGAATATCTAGCAATGACAGTTTCACCACTATTATCAGTATAGTTGACAAAGAAGAAACCATTATTTACATAATTAGGATGGAAAGCTAATCCTAACAAACCACGCTCACTTTGACCACTAGTATTAGCTACGAGATTATCAATATCTAGGAAAGGAGTAGAAACAACTGAACCATTTTCATCAATAATTTTTATTCTTCCAGATCTCTCTACCACAAATAATCGCTCATCACCTGCATGAGTAATATCGACTGGAGATAAAAAACCTGTAGCATACTGCTCTAATTCAATAGTTTGGGCAAAAATGCATATTGAAAAAAAACTTAATAAAAAGAGGGTGGATATTTTTTTCATAAAAATTTTATTTTGAGTAATCTAGTTATTAAAGAATAGCACAATGTAGGGATAATTTGATTTTTAGCTTAAATAGTAAGATGAGTTTCTTTGCAGTATAGGAGGCAAAAAATTAAATGGGAAATAATAAAAAAAAAGACAAAAAAGGTTTGACTTTTGAAATAAACAAACATATATTTGCACCGCATTTGGAACAAGATCCAGATAAATTATACATAATATCACTCGGAGGAGTGGGAGAGTGGCTGAATCCACCGGTTTGCTAAATCGACGTACTTGGAAACAGGTACCGCGGGTTCGAATCCCGCCTCCTCCGCCAGTTTTTATAATAAAATCATTCTTTCGAGAATGTATCGGGGCATGGCGCAGTCCGGTTAGCGCACCTGCTTTGGGAGCAGGGGGCCCCAGGTTCGAATCCTGGTGCCCCGACAAACTATAACACATTGATTATAAATGAGTT
>CAYGRM010000503.1:0-4089 GCA_964352225.1 uncultured Saprospiraceae bacterium
GATGAGTTGATTTTTTTAGATAAAATTTAAAAGATCCTTTTTTCTAAAATTTTAAATTCTTGGCTAATCCAAAAAGCTAATCGACCAAATAAAAAGATGCCTAAGTAATTAGCCGTTAAATCAAGCAGGTCAAAATTTCTTCTTACTATAAATAGTTGACTGAATTCTTCTATCGTAATAAAAGCAAAAACTAATAAGCTCCCCAACAGAATTTCTCTTTTCCCCACCTTGACCATTCTCAATTCTAACAATAGATTTACAAAAAAAGAAATTCCTCCTACTAAAATAAAATGAGCCATTTTATCACCTAATGGCAAGTATTTTACCCACGCAAAAAAGAAAAAATTCCACCCATTATTAGCGGACAAAATCACAAAACCAATAAAAACCAAAAAGGAGATGCCAACAATTCTAATGATCGTTTTTACTTTCAATTCTTTATATCTTTGACGTTGTTGAAAAAGCCTACCAAAATAACTTTCAGTAGGCTTTTTGTTTTTTTAATTTTTAGCTTCCAAATCTTTTAAAACTTCTCCCGTTTTTTCGGTCAACTCATCGAATTGTTTTTTCAACTTTTCTTTCTCTTCTTCCGACATTTCACCAACGGTATCTTTGGCCTTTTTCACTTGATCAGCAATCGAATCACGTTGTTTTTCTAGATCATTTACCCGATCTAACATTTCACCTCCAGCACCTTCGACTTGATCTTTAATTTTGGAAATCAATCCACTAACTTCATCTACCGCTTTGTCATATTTTCCTTCTCGAAATTTCTCTCTTTCTTCCTTTAATAATGCGACCCCATCTTTTCCCAAATCAAGTAAAACTCCTCCGATCACTTTACCTGCTTCTTTTGCTTTCGAAATAGTACTTTTTGCTTTTTCTTTCTCTGCAGGTGTTCCTAAAAAATAGTTATAGGCAACAATTCCGATAACCAATAACACACCAAATTTGATAACTGAACGAATCATAGTATTTGAGTTTGTAGCTACTTAATTTTCATAAGTAGCAAAGTTGTTTCAATAATCAAAGATAACATATTCCAAAAATTAAAAACAAATCTCTTCTTTCTATACCATTTAATTTGAGACTAATAAACGCAGTAACTCCATCAACTACTATCATTATTCCCACATATTTTATATTTTCGCACCTTTATTTGAAACGTAAATAGTTTTTATAATGTATATGTTTCAAACTATCTATTTACAAGCGGCAAAAGTCGGTTGTGGTAATAATAAATAATCAAAAAAATGGCAATTTACAATCCACGAGAGATCGAGAAAAAATGGCGAAAATATTGGGAAGACCACAAAATCTATAAAGTCTCTAATGATTCAGATTTACCCAAATATTATGTCTTAGATATGTTTCCTTATCCTTCAGGAGCAGGATTACATGTAGGGCATCCGCTGGGGTATATTGCCTCTGATATATTTGCTCGCTACAAAAGATTAAAAGGATTTAACGTGTTGCACCCGATGGGATATGATGCATTTGGATTGCCAGCTGAACAGTATGCGATCCAAACGGGTATCCATCCTGCCGAAGCTACTCGAATTAATATTCAACGCTATCGAGAGCAGTTAGATAATATTGGTTTTTCATTTGATTGGGATCGGGAAGTGCGAACATCTGATCCTAAATATTACAAATGGACACAATGGATCTTTTTGCAAATATTCAAACATTACTATTGCAAGAATACGGACTTGGCTCAACCGATTTCAGATTTGATTACTCAATTTGAAAAAGAAGGAAATGCCAATGTCAATGCTTCCACTACTCAAGAATCTATTTTTTCTGCGGAGGAATGGAAAGCAATGACACCTAAGGAAAAGGATGAAGTTTTGATGAACTACAGGTTAGGTTATCAAAAAGTCGGTTACGTTAATTGGTGTGAAGCGTTGGGAACTGTTTTGGCAAATGATGAAGTCAAAGATGGCGTATCAGAGCGAGGTGGTCATCCTGTGGAAAAAAGAGCCATGATGCAATGGTCTTTAAGAATTACTGCCTATGCAGAAAGATTGATTAATGATTTTGATGATTTGGAGTGGTCGGATTCCTTGAAGACAATGCAAAAAAATTGGATCGGTCGTTCAGAAGGTGCTCAAGTATTTTTCAATATCAAAGATGGAGCAAGCGACGAAAAAATTGAGGTATTCACCACTCGTCCTGATACTATTTTTGGAGCGACATTTATGGTTTTAGCGCCAGAGCATCCATTAGTTGATCAGTTGACCACGGACGAACAAAAGCAATCTATTACAGATTACAAAAAATATGTAAACGCTCGATCTGAGAGAGAACGAATGGCTGAAGTCAAAGAGGTGACTGGAGCATTTACGGGTGCATTTGCCTTCAATCCAATAACTGGAAAAGATTTACCCATTTGGATTTCTGAATACGTTTTATTGGATTATGGAACAGGAGCGATCATGGCGGTTCCAAGTGATGATGATCGAGACCAAGCTTTTGCGAAAAAATTTGACTTGGAAATTATTGATGTAGTCGATAAATCAAAATATCCAAATGCTTCATTGCATGATAAGTTGGGTGTGATGATTAACTCAGGATTCTTGAATGGAATGGAAGTGCCTGAAGCAATCACCGCTGCTATTGCAAAGATTGAAGCAATGGGACTTGGAACTGGAAAAATCAATTACAAATTGCGTGATGCGAATTTTTCTCGACAAAGATATTGGGGAGAACCCTACCCTATTTTGTTTGATGAAGATGGAGTTGCTCATGCAGTTCCTGAAGATGAGTTGCCTGTCCAATTGCCCAACTTGGATGATTTCAAACCTACCGCAAGTGGAAAATCTCCCTTAGCAAGAGCTACTGATTGGGTCAATGAAAAACCTGGTTTCACTCGCGAAACCGATACAATGCCAGGTTATGCAGGATCGAGTTGGTACTTTTTACGCTACATGGATACTGATAATAACAATACATTTGCAAGTGCCGATGCTTTGAATTATTGGCAAGATGTGGACTTATATGTTGGAGGAACGGAACATGCAGTTGGTCACTTGATGTACTCAAGATTCTGGCACAAATTTCTTTTTGACAAAGGATTAGTTCCGACTAAAGAGCCTTTTAAGAAATTGGTCAATCAAGGAATGATTCAGGGAGTTATCGAATATATCTATTTGAAAAAAGAAAAAGAGAATGGCATTAGCCAATTCTATTGTTCCAAAATTGCAGAGGCACAAATAGAGGAAGGTGTTGAATTTGCTAAAATTCCGATCCATGTTGATTTTGTCCAAGGTTATGGTTCGCCGTCTTCTTTCTTGAATATTGATAGCATCAAGCAATTCATCGATTGGAGACCTGAATATGCCAATGCCGAATTTGTGTGTGGGATGGGAACCTATTCAAAAGGTAATTTCACTTCCAATAACGAATCAACTGACAGTCATTTATTTACAAAATCAGAAGTAGGTAAAATGTCCAAGCGATATTTTAATGTAGTTAACCCTGATGATGTAGTAGAAAAATATGGATCTGATTGTTTTAGAATGTATGAAATGTTCCTTGGCCCAATTGAGCAAGGGAAGCCATGGGATACCAAAGGAATTGATGGAGTTTCTAAATTTTTGAGAAAATTTTGGAGTTTGTTCCATGATGATGACAACCATTTTATTATTTCAGAGGAAGCTCCTACAAAGGAGGAAATGAAGATTTTGCATACCGCCATCAAAAAAGTAAATGAAGACATCGAACGATTTTCATTTAATACTTGCGTGAGTGGATTTATGGTAGCGACCAATGATTTGAGAAAAATCAATTGTAACAAACGAGCAGTATTAACTCCTTTGGTTCAATTGTTAGCACCTTTTGCACCACACGTAACCGAAGAACTTTGGAATAAATTAGGTCATCAGGATGAAGTAATTTCTGTACACAAATCATCTTATCCTCAGGCTGATGAATCCTATTTGGTAGAAGATTCTATTACCTACCCTATTTCAATTAATGGAAAAAAACGATCGGAAGCGACATTTGCCGCAGACGCATCGAAAGAAGAAATTGAAAAAGCAGCATTAGCTTTAGAACAAATTCAAAAATACACGGAAGGTAAAACCG
>CAYGRM010000504.1:0-4069 GCA_964352225.1 uncultured Saprospiraceae bacterium
AATTAAACTTTTGTACGATGAAGAAAATGAAATCATTTATAGTTTTTTGCTTCCTCTTTTTAGGATGCCTTCCATCCATGTTGGCACAATGTCCACCTGGAGATATTATAATAACTCCGATTAATTGTAATGATGGATTTGTCGATTTAGAGATTGATTTTAATTTTTCATTGATGCCTAGTGATTCGTTTTTTGTTACGATCAACAATACTCAAAATGGTCCTTTTGCCTATGCTGATTTAGGAATTACAATTACAAATCAATTTCCCTTCCCTCCACCAAATAATAATTCTTCCCCATTTTTTGAAATTGAAATTGAAGATCAAACAAATTCACTTTGCAGTTCGATTACCTTTATTGATACTGATTGCTGGCCTCAATTTATTTTTGACTTAGTAGCTGAACCAACTAATTGTGCTAGCAATATTGGACTCTTTTATATTGATGTAGAATTCGAGATCGATCCGGATTATACTTCCGATTATTTTTTTGTTTTCCTAGATAATACAACATCCCCCTTTCCTTGGACTCAATCTTATGGGCCTTTCCCATATTCTCTTACTTCAAACTCTACCACTACTGTTGGTCCATTGTGGGGAAATGGTTCCTCTATTTATAATGTCTCTATTATTGACTCTAATACATTTGCTCCCTCCTCAACTCCTGTTACCGCAGCTGCACCGGCTTGTTGCCAACTCAGTAATATTTTTGTAGAGGCGCTTCCTTGTGAATCAGATGGAACATTCATGGCAGAAATCCAATTTGCCTATGAAAATATGCCAAGTGATTCTTTTCAGCTTACTGGATATGGAATGAACTATGGTACGTTTAATTATGCTGATAATACACCAAATGGGAACGGTGTAGTAATGATGACTTTTGGACCACTTGTTGGTGACGGAACTATGATTTATGAATTCATTGTTACTGATTCCGAAAACGATGATTGTAGCATTGATTTTGAATTTTGGGAATCAATCGATTGTAATGATGATTGCGAAATCACCGATTTAATCGTGGAAGCTCATCCATGTGATGGTGATCAATTTTTAGTTGACATTAATTTTAATTATCAAAATATGCCAAGTGATTCCTTTCATCTTGTTGGAAATGGAACTAACTATGGAACATTTGCCTATGCTGATTTGTGGTTGACTTTCGGGCCAATACTGGGAGATGGAAATACTGTATTTGAATTTGTTGTGATTGATTCTGAAAATAATGATTGTACTGCGGCGACAGGCCTAGATCCAATAGATTGTACTGGAGGAGATTGTGAAATTTGGGATTTGGAAGTATGGGACTTTGAATGTAATAATGATGGAACGTATAATCTCAATTTGAATTTTAACTACGCTAATGTCAATAATGATTTCTTTGATGTATTTGCTAATGGTGAGTTCTTTGGATATTATGCTTTTGCTGATTTGCCAATTCATATTGAAAACTTCCCAGCAAGTGGAAATAATTTCGATGCCATCAAAGTTTGTCAAAATGATTTACCAACTTGTTGCGAAACGTTAGAATTCGAAGCACCCGAGTGTAGCAATTCTGATTGCTACGGTTTTGAGGACTTAGATTTAAATACCGTTTATACTACTCCAGATTATCAAAATGATGATTTGATTTTTACGACTGGAGATATCCCCGTAAAATTTCAAGAATTTAATCAGCAAGGTTCCATCAATCTAGGAAGTATATATGTAGCTGATAATAATTTACCTTTTAATCAATATCCTAATTTTGTAGACAACTTTTTACGCATTGATTTCAGCAATTTAGAATTTAATTTTCTACAATTAGGTCAAGCAGTTGTGCATGCAGAATTTGATTTTTTTGCTCCTGGAGCTTGGGTAAATATGAGTGCGAATGATGCGCCTACTTCTGAAGCTGCTTCGTTTTTCAACTTAGACGGAACTGAAATAGCACCTGGTGTAACTCTTACAGTTGTTCCAGACCCTAATAATTCTAATGCTGGAAAAGTAGTCATTGATGGGTTTATGGGCTTATTGACGATTGGAGGTGACAATGGATTATCGATCGATAACCTTTGCTTAGAATATGCTGCCATCGGTGATTGTTGGGCGGGAGATACCAATTCAGATTTTATAGCTAATAATTTCGACTTACTCAATATTGGTTTGGCTTATGGAGCAGAGGGAACTCCTCGAGATGATGCAAGCATTGCTTGGGTAGCTCAACCTTCTGATGACTGGACTCAAACTTTCGAAGACGGAACTAACTACAAACATGCCGATGCCAACGGAGATGGAATTATTAATGCGCAAGACAAATTTGCGATAGATGAAAACTTTGGTTTGACTCACGGAACGGTTATTTCTTATGTTTCACCTACTCCTTCCGCAGACGATCCTGCTTTGTTTATTGTTATGCCTAATCCAAATGATATTGGTCTTGGAGCATTTGAAGCTGAAATACATCTTGGAGCATCTGCCAACGCGATTGATGCCATTTATGGTTTAGCATTTACGGTGGAATTTAACAATCAAATTTTCGATGCTTCTTCGATGGAAATTGCTTTTGAAAGTGGATGGTTTAATAATAATGGAACGGATGATTTATTATCGGTACAAAAAGAAGAAGATGGAAAGTTAGCCGCCGCCGTTACTCGAATCAATCAAATTAATATCAGCGGTGGAGGAAAAATCGGAACTATCAATGGAATCATCGATGATCTTTCTGGCTATTCTGAAATTGACCTCGGAATCATTAATGTGAAAGGAATCACGACTAGCGAAACTTTAGTTCCATTCAATACGCCTGAAAATTACGTGGAAGTGAGTACTGGAATCATTGAAAATAAAATAGGTCGCAACTTATCCATTTTCCCAAATCCAGCGAATGATCTGATTTTTATCAAAAATGAAAATAAAGCTCCGATTGAAAATATTCGATTGATCAATATTTTAGGACAAGAAGTTCTAGAGAAATCTGTGAATGAAAATGGAATGATCGAGTTAAATATTAATCAGATTTCGGAAGGAATTTACTTCTTAGAAATAAAAGTGGATGGATTCAAAGTGACTCGAAAAATAGAAATCTTCAGGTAAACAGTTTTTCAGTTTTCAGTAGGCAGTTAACAATTGCCTACTGAAAACTACTTAATTCTCATTAAAATATTCAGATGCTCTTCGATTTACATTTCCCTGCATCTCGGTTCCATCGATATAATTCGAACCACTTATTTCATTAGGCACATCTTTATATAATTCCAGCTGCCATTGCGGATTATTCAACTCACCTCTAGCAGTAGAATGTAACATTCTATAATTCGTCCCCAAGTCAGGTGCGTAGAATAAAAACTTTACATCCACCTGATTCGTTTCAGGAAAATCATTGTAAAACCAAATTTCATAGGGCGGTGCGCTAGGCTCGGTATCTACTCTTACCACATCATTGGGTCGTCCATAGCGCAGAAAAACCCGCCCTCGATCAGACTCAAATCCATAACCAAACCCGTCAACATAAAGCTTATCTACTGCCTTGGCCACTTCCATAAAAGCTTTGTAAGTAATATCTGGATTATTTGGATTTTGGTTTACCCAAAAATTAAAAAGAAATCGTTGCTGAACTGTTGAATCTTTATTTTCAATCACCGAATTCAATAATTCTACATCTCTATCTTGAATTAAAGGAGCGATTGCTTTAAGACTATATCGTAAGTCTTGACGAGATAGTTGGCTAACAAATTCATCTTTGATTTCTATGGTTTCAATCTCTTCATGTGTGGCTTGTAGATAAGGATTACTTCGAGTAAACTCGATAGATTTTCGCGAGAGAAGTTCCTTCGTTCGATTCCTGATTTCTACATAAAAAATATAATTCCCAGAAGGCAAATCTTTAATATCCATTTGCAATATCAAAACATTGATGGGTTGTGGTTTTCGTTTTTTATGACCAATGACAACCGGTTTTAATTTATTATTCACCTTTCTTTCGATCCCATACGAAACTTGAAAATCGTCTCCAATTTTTTTATCGGTATCATAAACTTCATTATAAAAAATTAATTTATCTAAATTTTTATGATAAAAATTATGAGGTAATG
>CAYGRM010000505.1:0-1427 GCA_964352225.1 uncultured Saprospiraceae bacterium
CTTCATCGGTAAGGATTGCTACATGTTCAACTTTAGAAGGATATGCTTGTAATGGTCTGTCAGGAAAATCTGGACCCAAAACAATTTCACCCATATTCTTTTTAATTCTATCAACCACCGGTTGGTATATATCTGGATTCCCTTTTGCTAGTCCTTCAAAATAACTCTTGGTATCGTTAGAAGCCAAAACTTCGCCAGGACCATGACTAGATAACCCTTGAGTAGCATATACAGGTATAAAACCAAAGTAAACAGCGTTTCCTCCTCTATTACCACGAACATCAATGATTAATTTCGGTCTTGATACTATAGCACTAGCATTCTTTGTGAGTAATTCCTCCAAATATTTTGGGTCAGAACTAAAAGAAGGGATTGTAAACAATGTGGTTTCATCATCCAAAAACCGAAGAGAAGGCTGACTGATGTCTTTTGGGTTAATGACTTCAATTTCCCGTTTTGGTTCTCCTTCTATTCGGCCCCATTTATTTTCTGCAGAAAAACTTAGTAATGTGTTTTCTTTTGACAGATTTACTTCAATAAACTTCGGTTCAAGATTGTAGTTATACCAAGTTCCATGCATACCATTCATATTCCCTTTCTTGAAAGACGCCAGCAAACTTCCCGCAGGAAGAGTATCTGAATCGGTAATAGTGTAGCCTTTGTAATACTCTCCTTCTTTAATCACAGCTATTTCGTAGTTGCCGTCAGACCATTTTCCAGCAACCTCTCCATGTCCTTGCACTTCTAATTCATTAAGAACCTCGTCTATATTCCTTTGATTTATCTTTGCTTGTTTATGCAGAAATTTCTTTTCCTTGTGCGTATACTCGGGACTTTCAAATACAAAAAGATGCCCGTCATTAAACTCCTGAAGAAATAACTGTAACATGCGGGTACAGTTATTCGTAGAAAGTTTGGACTTGGATTTAGGACTGATTAAACGGCTATAATTTCGTTTTAAAATTTCATAACTATCTACCTTTCCTAACTCAACCATTTTTTTGTAAGCAATGTAATTCGATTCCAACTTTTCTGTAAGCTCATTAAATACTTCACTGCAATTAATTTCACGCTTTGGAAGTGATTGACCATACATGTTATATGAGTTTACTAAAAATATTAGGGTTATTATAAATATGATTTTTTTCATATAAGGTTGTTTTTATATTTATTTTCAAATTGTGGTGTAATGTTAATTACTTAGTTTTAAGCCATTTAATAGCTTCGACTACTTTTAAATCTTTTTCTAGTTCATCAAAATTATCTCCTTTGATTAATTCAATATCTGGTTTTAAGTAAGAATGAGTCTCACCTTCACGGTCTTGTTCTGTGCCAATAGATAGGGTTAGTATATTACCTAATGGTTCAATCCCTTCACCAAATGGTAAGTCGTAAATTTCATTAGCAGTCATCATACCTCTTGTTCT
>CAYGRM010000505.1:1527-4065 GCA_964352225.1 uncultured Saprospiraceae bacterium
CTTCACCAAATGGTAAGTCGTAAATTTCATTAGCAGTCATCATACCTCTTGTTCTTTCTCCTATAAAAATAGTGTTGACTCTTTTTTTAAAAGCCAAACCTGTAATTTCTCCCGAACTCGCAGTAAATTGACTAATTAAAACAGCAACCTTTGCCTCTCTTAATTCTTTTGGTAAGCAATAATTTTTTAGTGTTGCGGCTTTTTCATCATTATAAAGAACAGCTCCATCTTTTATTGACCAATGAAATGTATCTTTCCTCTGTTTTACAGAAGCAAAAATACCTTCTCCTAAAAATTGTTGTAATCCAGAAATCATAGGGTACATATCACCACCGCCATTTAATCTTAAATCGATAATCCAACCTTTAATATCATCTGAATAAATTTCACAAATCATATCTTGAATCTCTTGTGACTTCAAAATTTCTTTTTCAAAATCATCAGATGTTTTTAAATAAGGAATTCTGATGTAACCATAATCTTGGACTCTTTTTGCCATTAAAAAAGATTTTCCTTGTTTGTAAGCATTAACAAGAGACTTTTGGGGTGGAGGTATCTTTTCAAATGTTTTGCTGGCGGCATATTTATTGTCTCCATTCCAGAACATACTGTGGTTATCTTCCATGTCATTAAAGAAAGTTGTAAAAACTGGAAAGATGTCTTTCAGGTTATTCCTATTTAAACTGTTAGTGTATACATTTGAATTAACTTTATCCCATTGAATTTTATCCTTATAGATATAATGTTCTTCAATTATCACAAACGTTGAATCTAAAAAGTAATTGATACTATCATTGGTAGTCATTATTTTATTTTTTTTCAAACGAAATGATTTAATATACTCTGACTTCTGATTTGTTTTATTATTACAGGATGTTATTAGTAATAGAGTTAAAGCAAAAATTAATATTTGTTTCATATATCTATTTTATCTTTTATATCGTTTTCCTTTTTTCAAAACTTTACCTTCATAACCTTCAAACTGAATTTGTACAGATGTATCATCTGGTTTTCTGACTACAAAATGAAGATGAGGTCCTCTTGTTTTACCTGTGTTTCCTGAATAACCAATGTGCTGTCCACGTTCAACAATATCACCTGCCTCAACTAATGTGCCTTTAAAATCTAAATGAGCATAATTGCCATATGTGCCATCATCATGAAGTATTACAATTTTATTTGCTTTATGCACATATTCTTCTCCTCCGGATTCTTTGAAATGATTAATCGTATAAATTACTTTTCCAGATCTGGCAGCATAAACTTTATCTCCTATTGGCATAACAAAGTCAATAGCATATTTTGAAGCTATACTTCTATGAGAATTTTTACCATTAAAACTTTGAGATACTTTATACTTTTTTCCTTTTCTAAAAGGGAATAGATATAAATAATCATCATTATGAATAACTTCATTTTCACTATCCCAAAAATGCTTGATTTCAAAATACTCTAGTGGTTTTTTATCTTCAAGTTCTTCAGGATATGAAACAATTCCATAAATTGTATCCATTGAAGGAAGAAAAACTTTCTCTTTAAACTTTATGTTTGGGTTTGCTTTAGTCCTAGGAATAACTTCAATTCTTAAGCCTGCTACTGTAGTACTAATGACATCAATGAATACAATAGAATCGTTAACTCTTTTTTCGGCAAAAACTGGCTTTTGGGCAAAGGAGATTGCACAAAACAGTATGAGTAAGTATAAAATGAAAGATTTCATAAGTTAATAATTCGATTTTGACCGTGTGTCGTTTGGTGGGATGATAATAGCATCATAATTATTGATTTCCCAAGCCTCATCTTCATTAGGCCTAATAAATTCTTTACTCAATTTTTCTTTTAAAGGTTTTAAGTCTATAATTGTCCATTGGTCTTTTTTGCCCATGGCTTGAAAAGCAGGCGTATTCCATCCACTTTTTCCAGTAAGATCGCTTCCGTCTCTATATCTTGAAAGATGTCTAATTGAAATAAAACTTGTGTTGTTTTTAATGGCTTTCTTATGAACATGAAGGCCTATATCATTAATACCGAAAGTAGATTGCCCATGGGTAAGATGGATACCACCTAATTTCAAAAAAACTTTAGGTTTCTCTATAGTTTCTTCGGCTTGTTTGTATTGCGCATCAAAAACTGCTTTCATAAAATCAGCTCTATATTGACCCGCATTTCCAGTCTCTTCTTGGCAATAAATATCCCAACTCAATCTTATGATTTTTACCAAATTTTCAAGATCTTCTTGAGTTTTAGCTATGTCTAGAAAATTGGTTATGGTCTTGTTTGATTTAAACCAACAATTCCTTGTTAGACCTTCAATCTTTTCTTTATAAAGATGTTTTTCTATGAGTTCTCTCGATTGATTGAATAGCTTCTTATTTTGTTCGGACTTGTCTTGTAGCTTTTTATATAATTCATCAAAATTCATCAAAGGAGAGAAATCATACTCTTGATCGATACCCCAAAAGTCATAACCTAACTTTGAAGCCTTAGAAATAAATAATGCATCAGAAATTTTATCGGTAAAAAAAATAGGTTTTTTAT
>CAYGRM010000506.1:0-2762 GCA_964352225.1 uncultured Saprospiraceae bacterium
GAGATGATCCAGGAGTTGTGGAGTGGGTACGGTAAAATCTTACGAGTTGGATTGGAGAATGCTTCTGTCGAAAGTGTAGTGGTAAAGCACGTACAGTTGCCCTTATATACAAATCACCCCCGTGGATGGAATACTGATATTGGTCATCAACGAAAAGTGAAGTCATACAAAGTAGAAACTACATGGTATGAAAAATATAGCAAAAACAGCGCTGCCCGTCTGCCTCAATGTCTAGCCATTGAGATGCAAGATACTGAGGTGCTGATGGTGCTAGAGGATTTAGATGAAGCAGGCTATTCCATACGTAAGCGAGCTGTCGCTTGGGAGGAAATATCTTCTTGTTTGGCATGGTTGGCACAATTTCACGCAAGTTATTTGGGAAAAATTCCAGCTGGACTTTGGGAGGTAGGAACCTATTGGCATTTGGCAACCAGACCTCAGGAATTAATAGCATTGGACGATCAAAGGTTAAAAGAGGCAGCTCCTGTCATTGATGAAAAACTGAATACATGTGAGTACAAAACGTTTGTTCATGGAGATGCCAAACTGGCAAACTTTTGTTTTGCTAAAAATGGACAGGTGGCTGGGGTAGATTTTCAGTATGTAGGTGGCGGGTGTGGGATGAAAGATGTGGCTTACTTTATCGGAAGTTGTCTGAACGAAAGTGAGTGTGAACGATTGGAAGCCCAAATTCTGGATACCTATTTTGAGTATTTACAAAATGAATTGGAAGAAAGAAATGAAGCGCTAGAAAAAGAATGGCGGTCATTATATCGAGTAGCCTGGGCGGACTTTCATCGCTTTTTAAAAGGGTGGAGTCCCGGTCATTGGAAGATTAATAGTTATAGTGAACGGATTACTGCAGATGTGATCAATAGTCTATAGAAATGGATTTTTTACAACTTAATAATATTGCAATCAAGGCGGCTCTTTCCGCAGGAAAAGTCATTCAGAAGTATATGGATGAGGACGTTTCGGTAGAGAAAAAGAAAGGAGGAGCAAGTTATGCCTCACAAGTTGTAACTGTAGTAGACAAAGCTTGTGAAACTGCAATTCTCTCTCATCTACTTCCTACCTGTAGCAAGTTTGATTTAGCACTTTTATCGGAAGAAACCGAAGATGATGGTAGTCGATTCAAAAAAGATTTTTTTTGGTGCATAGACCCGATGGACGGAACGCTTGCTTTTATCAATAAACAACCGGGCTTTTCTGTATCAATTGCTTTAATCGCAAAAGACGGGACACCGTATATTGGAGTAGTGTATGATCCCAGTACGGATATATTGTACCATGCTTTAAAAGGGAATGGGGTCTTTAAGAATGGCAGTCCTTGGAAAATCAAGCCTACAAATGACCATTTAACCTACGTGACAGATCGAAAGCTGAAGGATACACCTCGGCTAGCTAAAATAGAAAGCTTTCTAAATGAAAATGTAAAGAAACTAGGTTTGAATGGGATCAAAGAAATAGCTGGAGCAGGATCGGTATTGAATGGTATTCTTGTACTAGAAAATGGCCCTGCATGTATGTTAAAGCTTCCGAAAAAAGAAATCGGAGGGGGGAGTATTTGGGACTTTGCTGCTACTGCATGTATATACCAAGAGTTCGGATTGCCCGCAACGAATTTTGCAGGAGGAAGATTGGACTTGAACAAAAGGGATGGTACTTTCATGAATCAAGAAGGCGTTTTTTATGCTAATTTTATTTTATAGATAAGAGAGATATTAATCGTTAACTATGTCTATATGGTCTGCTGTGTCGTGCAATAGTTTTGCTCGGTAATCGATAGATGATTCCATGATTCTAGGAAACTATTTTCATCTTTCAGAATATAAGTGAGGCAAGAAGCTGCTAACCTAAAAGTTAATATTTTATTTTATTTTGTAAATGTATTGTTATGAATTGACCATCAAAATTATCTAAAATATTTAATTCTCTTCCACATCTTTCACGCAGCGAAATCCAGTATGATTCAATCCAGTATCAGGACTCGAACCCATTCGGCGAGCATTTCGATAGCCGGAACAATATCCATCATTACATAAAAATGAACCACCACGAATCACTTTTTCTTGTTGGTAAGGATTGTATGGATTATAGCCAACCTTGGGGCCTTTGGTATTGGCTTTTTTAGCAGAAGCTTTTTTGTAAAAATCCATGTCCAACCAATCCGAGCACCATTCCCAAACGTTCCCTGACATATCATATAACCCATAATCATTTGGTGGAAAAGATTTAACCGGAGCTGTTGTTAAATATCCATCACTCATGATATTTTTGTAGGGAAAAGTACCTTGCCAAAAATTAGCTTTAGGTTTTCCTTCATTCACATTTTCGTCTCCCCAAGGGTAAATAGTATTTTCATTTCCACCACGAGCTGCCCATTCCCATTCTGCCTCAGTAGGCAATCTTTTGCCCGTCCACTTGGCATAAGCTATGGCATCCTCCCACGCAATATGCACCACAGGATGATTCATTTTATTTTCCAAATTACTGTCAGGCCCTTCTGGATGCTTCCAATTGGCACCAATTGTCCAATGCCACCAAAGTGCTGGATTATTTAGAGGAACTTGTTCTTTTAATTCATGAAAAACTAGTGCTCCCG
The DNA here is from genome assembly GCA_964352225.1 of uncultured Saprospiraceae bacterium. Classification (GTDB taxonomy): domain Bacteria; phylum Bacteroidota; class Bacteroidia; order Chitinophagales; family Saprospiraceae; genus CAJQQY01. Next base: position 2,606 of record CAYGRM010000506.1, read on the forward strand.
ATTGTAGTAAACTGTCTGCGGGTTTTGGAGTACCAGGCGGAAGGGTTATTTTTATTTCTTCCCAATTGACAGGACGTTCAGCAATCGTGGTATAATTTGTAGCATCAATAAATTTTTGAAATTGAGCATTGGTCACTTCTGATTCATCCATCCAGAA
>CAYGRM010000506.1:2772-4062 GCA_964352225.1 uncultured Saprospiraceae bacterium
AATTCATTTGGATCAGCTTGGTCGTTGTCTCCACCCATATTTAAAAGACCACTTGGAATGAGTACCATTCCATCTTTTTTTTCAAGAGTTGGGGAAGAAGATTCGTTTTTACAACTTATTAAAAAGATCATCAAACAAGCATAAAAAAGTAAATAGGTACAAAGCAAATTTTTAGCCTTAATGGAAGATAGCATTATCATTTTCTATTTTATAGTATTTTGAATCTCGTATTTAATAACACCAATAACGGCTGCACCAAAATAGTTTTGTTAATCAAAATCAATATTTAATCTAATGATTTCTTCTTTAAATTTATTGACCAACACTTGACCATTATCCAAAATAGAAGCCGCAAGTATCCCCGTGTTAAACTCAATGAAAACCGATTTTTGGTATTTCATATCACCATCAAAAATATGGAAGAGATGATAGCTATTTTTATTTAAAAAGGCTTGGTCGTAGGCAATAACTTTATTGGAAGAAATGGATTTGAATACAGGTTTCTCTCCAGCTTTGGTAGATGGAATTTGAGTAATATTTGAAATATTCAAATCTGTATCAAGTAAAAGATACAAGGGTTCAGTTTGCTTTTCTAAAGGTAAATTGAAATCTATATTCGTTGATATTTTTACTGCGAATTTGCCAGATTCTAACAGGGCTATATCATTAGCAATAGTTACCCTACCAAAAAGTTGTACCTTCTTTTTCAGCACCTTAAATTTACTATCCAACTTATAAAAAAAGATTTCCTGCATGGGTTTTTTATCTGGGTAAGAAGTGATATGACCGATGAAAAAGATATTTCCGTTTTGATCAAAATCGAAATCAGCAATTTTAAATTCAGATTTTTCTGAGAAAGTTGCTTTGTCTAAAACTGTCCCTTCTGTGGAAATACGATATAAAATTGATGCTTCGTTTTTATTGAGAAGAAATAAGAGATGACCGTCAGCATCTAATTTCATGAAATCTAAAAAACGGGTACCGTAGTTTTTACCAAAATTTTTAGTCCATAATTCTTTGCCATCGTTGTCTAGTTTTTTGAGATAACAATCCCTAGCATATTTCCCGGTATAACCTTCGTATAAAATATAGATGCCATCATCAGTTGGTAGGATGTCTTTTAATACCGTATTTCTAAATTCATCAATAATGAATACCCATTCTTCATTTCCATCAAAATCCGTTTTGCGTAAGAAAAATCGATTGCTGTATTCACCGTCTTGGTAGTTGTCGATAATACTGGTGAGATATAAATCATTTCCATAAATTTCGTGCAAACAATGTTTGTTG
>CAYGRM010000507.1:0-4053 GCA_964352225.1 uncultured Saprospiraceae bacterium
AGCTCGATATACCTAGATCTTAATATACCGATTTCTCTTTTTACAAACATACGAGCGATATAAGTACCTACCGTGGAGACACTTATATGATCTTATATGGTTCAAAAAAAATTACAAATTTCCAAAATATTTCTTGGCTTCCTTCATCACTCTGGGAGCCATAATTATAGTAGCTGTCATCGTCGGAATCGCCATCAAAGCAAAACTACCATCAATTAAATTAAGCATAGAACTCAGAGGGTAAGTTGCTCCAATAATAATACTTGCGATATAGAAATAATTATAAATGTGCTTATTTTTATTTCCAAAAATAAAACCCATACATTTCGTTCCATAATAAGAATAAGAAAACAAGGAAGAAATACTAAAAGTTACCACACATAATAGCAGTAAGTAATTTCCGAAAACAGGAAATGAATCGCTAAAAGCAGTCGCAGTCAGACTTACTCCATTTGTGGTAGATGTTTGCCAAACACCAGTCACCAAAATTGCCAAAGCAGTCAACGTACAAACGATCAATGTATCAATTGCTGGACCCAACATAGCTACTAATCCTTCTCGGACTGGTTCATTTGTTTTGGCAGCACCATGAGCCATTGGAGCAGTTCCGATTCCAGCTTCGTTGGAAAAAGCACCACGACGAATACCTAATAAGATAAGTCCTCCAACCATTCCCCCAAGCAACGGATCGCCAGAATAATTTTTTGCGGTAAAAGCGTCAGTAAATATCATCATGAAGTATTTTGGTACTTCATCATAATTTAATAACAATATACACACGACTGAAATAAAGTAAATTAAGACCATGGATGGAACCAATCGAGCAGAGAGTTGACTAATTCTTTTTAGTCCTCCAAGAATGACGATTGAAGTAATCACCGCAAGAGATAATCCAATAATTAAATTATTATCCAATTTCAAATCAAAAAAGAAAAAAGGTATTTCGTAATCCAAATAAATTCCATTTGGTTCGAGTAAAAATTCTCGAAGGGCTTGCGTCAATTGATTAACATTAAAAACGGGTAAGGCTCCTAGCAACCCTGCCAAACTAAAAAATATAGCTAAGGGCCTCCAGTTTTGACCTAAGCCTTCAATGATAAAGTACATCGGACCACCTTCTACATTTTTAATTAATTTTCCTTCTAAGTTTTCATCCAAAATATCCTCTGATTTCTTAGTTGCTTTAATATATTCAGGTGCACCAGGTTCTTTTCCTCGATACATGATGGCTAGGGTAGAGGTGAAAAACTTAGTGCTCATCCCAATGATTCCACTTATCCACATCCAAAAAATTGCCCCAGGTCCACCAATCGAAATGGCAACGGCAACTCCAGCAATATTTCCCATTCCAATAGTTGCTGAAAGTGCGGTGGTGAGTGCTTGGAAATGACTGATTTGTCCAGGATCATCTGGATCGTCATATTTTCCTCGCAGGACTTGAATGGCATGAAATAAATATCGGAAGGGTAAAAATTTACTATAAATCAATAATCCTAATCCACCTCCAATCAGCAAAAATAATAGGGGGAGTCCCCACACGAATGAAGCGAAGTCTGCTAAAAAATTATCAATCAATTCCATAAGTTCGTTTTGTTTTCTCAAACATACGGAAATAATGGTTAACTGTTAACTGTTAACTGTTAACTGTTAACGGTGAATGGTTAATGCTTTCAATGTTAGTTTTACCATTGACATATTCACCATTCACCGTTTACAATTTACCATTAGAAAATTATTTCATTGAGGTCATTTTTGGTTTAGCCAAGTCTGCCATGACTTCTTTGATTTCTTTGGAAGAAGGACGAGGAGCATTTTTATCCATAATTTTTCCCTCTTTATCAATCAGTAAAAATCTAGGAATTCCTCTGATCCCATAATCGGTACAAATGGAAGATTTCCAATCCTTATCAGCCATTAATTGAACGCCACTTAATTCTTTTTCTTCCACCATTTTTAACCATTTATCTTTGTCCTCCATTTTGTCAATAGACACACTCATAAAAACAATATCATCATTATTATGATATTTTGCTTCCAATTCTTTTAAGTGAGGAATTTCTTTTTTGCAAGGGCCGCACCAAGTTGCCCATACATCAACATAGACATTTTTTCCTTTCAAATTTTCTAATGGAACTTCTTCCCCTTTGGTATTGGTATAGTTAAAAGTTGGAGCAGGTTTTCCTTTTAATAACTTCATCGCAATGGAATGAGCTTCAGCTATGGCTTTTTTCTGCTTTTCATCGGTTGACATTTTATTGAACATCTCAACATATTTCTCTGCGCCAGTTGCATCGTTATAGTTGAGAAAGTTAGTAAGTGTGTTTGCTAAAATTCCACTTTTAATTTTATCACTTTTGATTTTATTTTGAGCAGCTTCAAACATTCCAGCAAGGTTGTCAATACCTTTTCCAGCTTTTTGTCCCATGCTATTGATGTAGGCATTGACCATTTGAGCATATTGTTGATTGTTCTCAAAAGCTGTTTCGTCATTCATCTCAATCTTATCCATGAAAGCTAAATAGTCGTCACCCAATTCTAATTCAGGAGCATCAGCGCCAGCATAATAAGGATAATAAGCAGGGTAATTTATTTTATCAGTCGCCCAAGAATATAAAATAGTAGATTTTTCATTTTTCAAAAAATCAGCATTCATGTTTTTATGCGCTTCAGCGTAAGTTTCTAAATGTTGGTCATTTGCTTTTTTTATCTCATCCATAGAGGCAGCAAATTCTTCTGGAGAGGAGGAATAAATCTCTTTAGTTTTTTCATCAAACTGCTCATTCAAAAGATATTTTGCTAAAAGATAATTACTTTCTTCAGCACCATCTCCGGCTAGCTTTAAGGTTTCGTCAAACTCTTTTGGATTTAAAGTCAAAGTAACATTGTCTCCAGGTTCGAGGTATAAACCTCCGGATTCAGACCCATGTTTGAAGGTGATGGATTCAGGTTTTGTTAATTCAAAATCAAGAACGAATTTCCCATCAACCACCTCAGCAACGTGAGTAGAATCACCGTAGCGGATAGAAGCTTTTTCAGAAATTGGATTTTCAATAGTCCCTGTAATTTTTACAGCGTTTGACTGTTTTGCATTTTGGCAGGCAAAAAGTAGAAATGCAGGAAAAAGAAAAATTATTAATTTTTTCATTTGAGGCAAAGATTATTTTTTTTAGAAGAAAATTCTTCCCAATAAAGATAGTTGTTGATTTTGAAAAAAAAAGAAAAAAGTAAAGGGAAGGATTTTGATTGACGAAAATCGGATAGAAATGGTTTTTGGTTTGATGTTGAACGTTCGACGTTTTACGGTCTCTCGTTCAACTTTTTTAGATTCTAATTCTTTAATAACTGCATAAAATCCTCACGACATTCCGTCAATTTATTGGAGGATAAATAGGCGATTTTTCCAGATTTATCAACTAAAAAATAATAGGGTAGAGAAGTGATTTTTAGTTCTTGATTTACCTGTTTGGTATCAATGGCATATACATTTTTTCCAACGATATCATGTTGGGGAAGCGTTTTTCGCCACACAGCTTCTTTGTCATCTAAGTTGACATTGAGAAACACTACACCGTAGCTTTCCATTTCTTTTCTAAAGTTTCGACTTTCAGCAAATCTTTGCAAACATGGAGCACACCAACTAGCCCAAAAACTGACGTAAACTACTTTCCCAGAATATTGATTTAACCAAATCTCTTGTTCATTCAAATCCAATACTTTTAAATCTGGGGCATTTTTAGCAGACAAATATTCCAGGTCTTCTCCAAAGATTTTATTTAATTGAGTATTGTATTTTTTGTACGGATTTTCTCTTTTAAATGTTTTTAAATTTTGTCTTGCTAGCGCTGGGTTTCCTCCATTTAGATAGTTGGCAATCATCAATTTGGCTAACATAAAATAGCGTGGTTTACCTTGCAAGTTTACTTTGATAAAAGTATAATAGGAAGATTCAATTTGAGTTTTTACGGGGGTTTGTAAATGTAAAAAATGGATAAATTTTTTTTTAATTTTTTGGTTTGATGCTTGATCTACACTTTTATCATTATTGATGATAAC
>CAYGRM010000508.1:0-4044 GCA_964352225.1 uncultured Saprospiraceae bacterium
CATTTCAAAACAGTCTCTAAGTAAAACTTTCTTTTATTTTTAAATCAAAAAAAATATCATGAAAAATATTTCTCGTTTCCCTCAAGTAAAGAATATCTCCATCCTTCTATTTTCAACTTTATTTTTATTGACTGTTTTTGCCTTTTCTAAAGCTTTAAAAAGTACACCTACTGTAAGTGTCTCTGCTGATAAAATGAATTTATTTTATATCGGAATCGAAAATCCAATTACCGTTGCGATGGCTGGCGTTCCTTCAGAAAAAATAAAAGTGAGTTGTGAAAATGGCGAAATTGAAGACCTTGGCAATGGGCATTACATTGTTAGAATTAATACTGTTGGCAAAAAAATCATCAAAGTCGAGGCTGACGGAATTGCGCCAAAAGAAATTGAATATCGAGTCAAGAGAATTCCTGATCCGACGGCGATGATTAATTTTTCGTCAGGTGGAGCAATTAGTGTTTTTGATTTTAAGCAGCAAAAGAAAATTCATGCTGAGCTTGCTGGATGGCCGTTGGAGGAACAATGTGAAATTATGGATTATGTGGTCACTCGACAAAGTAGGTCAATGGAACCTAAAGAGGTGAAAAATGAAGGGGCACATTTCAGCGAAACTACCCTTGAATTATTTGAAGATATTCAACCTAGAGATGTTGTTTATTTTGACAATATCCGATGTAAATGTCCTGGTGATCCTGCGGCGAGGAAGATCAATGCGATGGTTTTTAAGATGCGATAAAAACAAATAAGTTTTAAGCTGCACTAAAGTTGGAACCGTGGCACAGCTATTTTTACGATAAAAAATCACCTTTTCCCCTACCCTTTTCCCTCGAAATGTTTACCTTTCTTTTTTGAAATTTTACTAAAAAAAGAAAAATAAAACATGAGCGATTTAACCAAATTAATTTTCCAAAAAACGCTTTTAATTCTCCTCTTCTGTTGTTGTACCCAATTAGTTTTTTCTCAAAGTCTAAAGTCTCCTGATGAATTTTTGACACATAAAATCGGAGAAGAATTTACGCCTCACCACATGCTCGTCGATTACTTTAAGTATGTCGCTGAAAATAGCGAACAAGTAAATTTGCAGCAATATGGATTGACGAATGAAGATCGTCCGTTACTCTTAGCTTTCATTTCAACCAAAGAAAATTTAGCGAAACTAGAAGAAATTAGAAATGATAATTTGATTCGAGCAGGGGTCAAAGAAGGTACACCTAAAAATAATATTGCTATCGTTTGGCTTAGTTATTCGGTGCATGGAAATGAAGCGGCAGGTTCTGAAAGTTCGATGCCGGTGCTGCACAGTTTGGTGGCTGGAAAAAATTTGCAAGCGCAATCTTGGTTAAAAAACACTCTAGTCATCATGGATCCAAGTGTCAATCCTGATGGGTATTCTCGCTACACCCATTGGGTACGTCGAGTAAGCAATACCAAAATGACTTCCAACATGGACTCGTGGGAACATAACGAACCTCACCCAGGTGGTCGGATGAATCATTACATGTTTGACTTGAATCGAGATTGGGCTTGGCAGACACAGGTGGAGTCGCAGCAACGAATGTCGGTGTATAATAATTGGTTACCACAGGTACATGCCGACCTTCATGAAATGTCTAAAGATGATCCTTATTATTTTGCACCAGCAGCTCAACCTTATCATCAATATTTGACGAAATGGCAATCTGAATTCCAGCATAGCATTGGAAAAAATCATGCGAAGTATTTTGATAAAAATGGTTGGTTGTATTACACCAAGGAAATTTTCGATTTATTTTATCCAAGTTATGGAGATACCTATCCCATGTTTAACGGAGCCATCGGAATGACCTACGAACAAGGAGGAAGTGGCTCAGCAAGTCGAGAAGCAGACATGAATAATGGTGAAACAATTTCGCTCAAAGACCGAGTGAATCATCATTTCACTACTTCGCTTTCTACTATTGAAATGTCTTCAAAAAATGCCAATAAATTGTTAGAAAAATATGTTGACTACTTCAAAAAACATTCAACTAATCCAATTGGCAAGTACAAAAGTTTTGTGATTCGACATGATAATGCAGAAGGAAAAAAAGAAGCATTGCTTAAATTATTGGATAAAAATAAAATCAATTATGGTTTGACTAACGCAACCTCTTCCTTCAATGGTTATGATTATGCAACTGGAAAAACCACTTCTTTCAAAGCAAATAAAAATGACATTGTCATAAACGCATATCAGCCAAAATCAGTTCTAGTTCAGGTGCTGTTTGAACCTCAATCTTATTTGGTAGATTCTTTGACTTACGACATTACAGCTTGGTCATTGCCACATGCTTATGGTTTGGAGGCCTACGCAACTGAGACAAAAATCCCCGTGGATTTAAAATATGTTTCTCCTGAAAATAAATTTGAACCAAGCAAAAATGCCTATGGATATTTAGCCAAATGGGAATCTTTAAATGATGCAAAATTCATTGGTCAACTCATGGATCAAGGCGTAACGGCTCGAGCGGCGAAAGGTAAATTTACGATCGAAGGAAAAGAGTATTCAGCTGGAACACTAATCATCACGCGAGGAGACAATCGAAAATTGGAAGATGATTTTGAAAAAATAGTAGTCGAAACTGCAGCAAAATTAAACTACGAAAACTTGACTGCAGTCTCAACTGGTTTTGCAGATAGTGGCGCTGACCTTGGCTCTGAAAGTTTACTTTTATTAAAAAAACCAAAAGTAGCAGTCTTAGCTGGAGACGAAACTTCGCCTTATTCATTCGGTCAAATTTGGCATTTTTTCGAAACAGATTTGGACTATCCTTTGACGACTGTGCCGGTGGAGAATTTCCAATATTTGAATTTGGAAAATTACTCTTTGGTAATTTTGCCCGAAGGTTGGTACAGTTTAAATGATGATACCTTGGATAAATTAAAAACTTGGATTCGCTCTGGTGGTCGAGTTATTGCCGTTGGAAATGCGGTTTCAAAATTGGAAGGAAAACCTGGTTTTAACCTAGAAAAATATGCAGAAGATAGCGATAAAAGCGCCGCCACTCGTGCCTACGAAAAAGAAACTTTGGAAAGTCGACTAGAGCCTCATTCTCATCGGGTGCGAAGTTCTATTAAGAATAATATGCCTGGTGCAATCTTTAAATTGAATTGGGATAATACTCATCCACTTGGTTTTGGAATGTCAGATTATTATTTTTCTTTAAAGACAAGTTCGCAGCACTTTCAGTATTTAAAAAATACTTCCAATGTTGGTTATATTGGAAAAGATCCCTTGGTACTTGGTTTCGCAGGTTCCAAAACAAAAAAGGAACAGGAGGAAACGACCGTTTTTGCAGTACAAAGGATGGGGCGAGGAAATGTGACTTATATGGTCGATAATCCATTGTTCCGGGCATTTTGGTACCAAGGGAAAATGGTTTTTGCAAATGCAATATTTTTGAATCAGTAATATTTTTTTGCCACAGACTTTAGCTGACTATTAATATGACTTTGCGCTGACCTGCATATCGTCTGTGAAAAGTCATAAATAAAGTCAGCTAAAGTCTGTGGCAAAAAAAACTAAATATCATTATACATGAAAGCACAACCTTTTCATTTAGCATTTCCAGTTACGAGTCTGGAAAAAACTCGTGAATTTTATGAAGGACTTCTCGGTTGCGAGGTGGGTCGAACTTCTGAGCGATGGATTGATTTTAATTTTTGGGGAAATCAAATGTCCGCTCATTTGACTGATCAGCCTATCGTCGAACCTGCAGCCAATCCTGTAGATGGCAAGCAAGTTCCCATCAAACATTTTGGCGCTATCCTCGAAATGAACGAGTGGAAAGCACTTGCTGAAAAATTAAAGGCCAACGGCATCGAATTTATCATCGCACCTTATATTCGATTTGAAGGTGAAGTAGGTGAACAAGCAACGATGTTTTTTATGGATCCGAGTGGGAATGCGTTGGAGTTTAAATCGTTTCAAGATTTTGATCAGATTTTTGCGAAATGATTTTTTTTTTCCCCCAAAAAAGAAATCCATTTTATAATATTTTTAAAAAAAATTTTTTCGCAATAAAA
>CAYGRM010000509.1:0-4034 GCA_964352225.1 uncultured Saprospiraceae bacterium
GCTTTTACATTATTTTATTTTGGATTTTTATCAAATTAAATTTCAAGTATTTGGAAAATATACTTCGAGTAGATTTCCCGTAAAAGAATTGTTATGGCAAATAAAAAGAAAAGATACGAACGCGAAATCACCTTAGCTAGAGATCGAGAATTATTAAGAACGCGTTTTTCACATGAAAAGAAATTGCGTAAAGTTGGATTAAAACCTCATTTGGAATTTTTTCTAAAAGCAAATCATATTACTTATTTCAAAGAGCATGATCGAAGGGCGGAAATGGTAGAACTTTTTCGAAAGACACGTTATCTGAAAAATAGAAATCGAAAAGCTTATGAGATATTTATGGAGATAATGAATTCTTCAAAAGTAATCTTTTCCCGATTTAGTTTTTACGAAAAAATAGTAGCGGCATTTGCAATTACATCTCCTTGCCGAACTTTGGAGTCATGGAGAGTGCCTCGGTCAAAGGATGAGTATGTTATATTTAAAAGTTTGTTTTTACATCTTTTAGTTCCTTACAAAATTCCAAAATGTGCGGAAAAGGCTATTGAACATTTTGGGCTGTATCGTTTGTCTAGTAATCAGCTTGAGGTAGAGATTATGTTCCACCTTGTCAAAGGCAATGGGATTCATCAATATCCAAAGTTACCCATCGAGATGAATAGCAAAATGAATTTTTTGTTGCAACAAGCACCTGCTCATTTAGATTTATCGCAAGGAATGTGGTGGGCAAAAATTAGAAGCATGGGAGCATCCAATTCTATCGCTTTGCAGCTGATAGATAATTTTTATGTAGAAATTGATACAGTTTGGCGAGCATGGTATAATGATTTGATTTTTTTCCTCAATCGGTTTCCAACTATTTCTAAGAGTGATTTGAAAAATATTTTAAGGTTTATTATTGCTCAAAAGAAGGATGGAATTAATTTGAAGATAAAAGGTAGCAATGAATTAATTTGGGTTCCTGCACTTTTTCCTGAGTTTAAATTTAAAGGTAGAACAGTAGATTCTGTGTTAAAATTTGTAGAGAAATGGAGAGCCTATGTTCGATTAATCAAAGAAGCAGGTGTCGCCGGAGTATTCAAAGTTTCAGCGGTACAACCTATGAGAATTTCGCAAGGGAAAAAACTCATCCGAATTCGTCAAATAATGAATTTGAAAAATCTAGTTTTGGAAGGGAATAAAATGAATCATTGTGTGGCAACTTATGCTGGCGAATGTTTGAGTGGAACTTCTTCGATTTGGTCGATGAGTGAAATTTTGACTATCGGAAAGATGAAGCGATTGATTACGATTGAGGTGGAAGAAAAAACTAAAAAAATTCTTGAATTAAGTGGGAATTCCAATCGAGACTTACATGAAATAGAAAAGAGATGGTTGAAAATGTGGGCTGAAAAAGAAGGACTGAAAATTACCGAGGAAAAGTAAACATGGAAGCCTCCTCTTTTTTTGGAGAGGCAGGTAAATAATTTGATCTTTTATTTATTATTATATGCGAATCAATAGTTAAAATTAACCCAAAGAGAGACAGCAGCTGCAATTTTGCCAAAGACGTGAACAATTAATCCATTGGCAGAACGAACTTTTGAAGCTCTTTGAATTATTGCTAAATCTTTGGCAGCTCCAACGTAAGTTTGTATCATAGCACTCGCAGATGTAGCAGAAGAGTGCTACTAGTTTTATTTCATTCATAAAAATAAATATAGCACTTCAGCCTTTTAATTATTTGGCTTGCTATATCTGTTTTATGAATTCCTGATTTCATTGATTTTAACTCTTGATTCGCATTAATAATAATAGTATAGCCTCTGGTGCAATACCTTACTGAGGGCTATGTCTAACATTAGTCAATCAGTAATTTTTCAATCATCCGTTCCTGATTGTAAGTAAGGGCAGCAATATAAATGCCTTTGGAAAGTCTCGAAATATCTAAGTTGGTATTTTGAGAAGCGATATTCTGCTCTAGTACTATTTTGCCTGTCATATCATAAAGCGTAATCATTCCCGTTTCGAAATCATCGAAATTGATTTGCAAGTTAACCGTATGACCTTTTTGAATTGGGTTAGGGGATATGAGGAGTTTTCTTTCGTCAGAGTTGATATTCACACTCACCATGTTAGAATACTCATAAGCTCCGTCGATGTCTATTTGCTTCAATCGGTAGTAATTGATGCCTGCGTGTGGCGTAGCATCACGGTAGTCGTAGGATTGAGTTTGAGTAGTGTTACCTGTGCCTTCGATGAAAGCGATGGTTTCCCAAGTAATACCATCCTTACTTCGCTCGATGTCAAAGCCCCGATTATTTTGCTCAGAAGCGGTGATCCATTTTAATTGGACTTGATTGTCGATAGCTTCTGCTGAAAAACCAACAAGTTCTACCGGTAATGCTCCCTGATTAGTGACTGTAAATGATCCAGTACTTCCTACTTGTGTAAGTGTATATCCTCCAGCAGCCGAAATGGTAGAAACGCTAACACTTGTAAAATTAGAGAAAATCTGTAATGTCTGTCCTGCAGTAACAGCCCCAGTAAAAATAAAATGGAGCGTTCCTATGGTTAAGGTATTCGTACCTGGATTAGTAGCATTGATTTGGTCAAAGGAGGATGGACTAGCCACTTCAATATTAACAGTACCACTTAAATTATTGTTACCATTTGAGGTCATGGTGCCTACGGAATTTCCAGGCTCAATGGTGCCTCCAAGACTATTACTAATTACACCAGTTCCTTTTATGATACCATTATTAGTAAGGGATCCACTTCCAGCTTGTGGAATAATACCACTTGAGATTATGGTTCCATTATTAGTATAGTTACCATTTCCTGGTCGAAAAATACCACAGATAATTGTCCCATCATTTGTTCCAGATGCACCAAATTGGGATAAATTACCACTACCAAGATTCAATAGACCGTTTGTACCGACATTACATACACCATTATTACTCTGAACAAAGTTAGGTGAAATCACCGTACCATTTACGATAAGGTCACTATTGATACTAAAACTAGAAATTTCACCTCCCGTTAAGTCAAGTGTAGCACCTGCATCAATCGTAAAGTCGGCTATTCCTGAATTTTGGGTTCTAATTTGAGTTCTATCATTACCTCCACCACAAAAGTCGTGACCCGAGATAGTGCAATTGGCTGAAATGGTAACGGCTTCTTCAATATAAACAAGAGTGGTGCTACTAACACAATCCTCCTCAGGAATTCCGCTAGACCAATTTCCCGCGTTACTCCAATCTCCTGCGGTATTAAAAGTAGTCTGAGCATTAGTTCCTCCTAAAATAAATAGTGCATAAAAAATAACTAATAATTGTAATTTTTTTTTCATAATAAAACTTTTTAAAGTAGATAAATATGGTTTTTCAAAAAGACCACCCGCTGACGACTTTAAAAAGTATATGAAAAGAATCAGGGGCGATCTAGTGCTATAAAAGTAATGCACGAGCACCCCCCCAATTTGGACAACCTACCCCCTCAAATTGGACATTTGGCAAAAAAAACAATGAAATTTATCAACTATTTGAGATATTCTGAAGGCAGGACTCCGAAACGCTCAAAGAAACGCTTCGAAAAATATTCTGGTTTTTTGAATCCAACGGTATAACAAACTTCCTTTACTGAGTGGAATTTACCGGTGAGCAAATAATCTTTTGCCATATTCAGACGGATTTCTCGGAGGTATTCACTCGGTGGCATTCCGGAGAGTTGTTTGATACGCCGAGCAAATTGTCTTTTACTTAAATTCATATTCATGGCTACCCAATCCATATTGAATTGTGGCGTCTCAATAATCTTTGAAAATAAATCTTCTGCCCGAGAGAGCCATTCCAAATCTGTTTCTGATAACTGAGGAGTATCGACTACTTTCTCTTCATGGAGTTCTTCGAACTGTACTTTTCTGAGGTGAGCATATTGAAGCAGATTTTTTATTCGAGCTAACAGCTCTTCCTCTACAAATGGTTTGGTCAAGTAATCATCCACACCAATACGTAATGCCCGTAATTTGACTTTTACATCAGCTCTTGCAG
>CAYGRM010000510.1:0-4028 GCA_964352225.1 uncultured Saprospiraceae bacterium
TTATTGATTTATTGATTATTAAGTTATTTCCAAAAGGGTACTTCTATAGATTGTACGACTAATAACTCATTAACCAATAACTTAATAACCAAATGAAATCATCTAGAGCCTGTTTTTTCAACTCTATATAAAACTAGAAATCCCGAACTTCATTCACATTCTTAATGTAAAGAAACTCGGGAATCTTCCATTCAACTGAGTTATTTTTAGGGCTATACAGGTATCTTGATTATGGTGGATGGTAATTCAATCATTCTATTAAGAGGTAATGATAATTCTGTCTTGAAAATTCTTGCATTCAGGCTTTAGCTTTTATAAAAAGTACAAAAGGAAGGTTTGTACCCTTTATTTTTCATTTTTATTGGTGTTATGAGAATTGAGTGTGTGTTAATTACAGATTAAACCTACGTAACTTCCCACTTAAATGTGTAAATCTTATAATATTTGTTCTGAATGGTAGCTCAGAAGTTCTGAATGGTAATTTTATGCAATTCGATTTGAGCTATTACCTCTTTTCTTCGATTACGACTCACAGGAATAGAGGTTTTTCCAATGTGCAAATTTTGATTATCCCAATGATTTACTTCATTAATATTTACCAGGAAGCTTCTGTGGGTTTGGATAAAATCTTCCGGAGGAAGGTGTTCTATTATTTCTTTGAGAGAACCCCTATGAATAATTTTTCCATAATTTATAGTATGCACATTTATGTAGATATGGTCAGCTTCCACAAAGAGGATCTCTCGAGAGGGAATTAAGTAATTTTTAATGCCATTGCTTAAGTTGATTAGAGTTTCTTCTTTCCGCTGATTTTGGAAATTATGCATCGCTATTTCTATCGAAGTATTCAAACTATTTTTTTGAATTGGCTTAGTAAGATAACCTGCAGGAAAAGTCTTTTTAGCACTATTTATACTTTGACTATCTAGCTGTGCACTTAGAAAAATAAAAGGTCTAGGATTGGCTTGTTGCTGAATAAAAGAAGCGAAATCAATCCCAGTTTTTGAACCACTTAGACGAATGTCTAAAAGCACCAAATCTGGTTTTTCATTAACGTAAATCACTTCTGCCTCTTCGTAAGAGATAGCTATGCCTACCACTTCATGGCCTGCCTGAGTCAAATTTCTTTTAATCGTATCGGCAATAATAATCTCATCCTCCACAATCAAAATTCTGTATTCTCTCATAAAAAAAATTAGGGTACTGTGAATAATTAAAAGATGAAACCTAACTTCTGAATTTCTTTTTCTAAACTCAGGTTACCTCTGTATAAATATTGTTATTGCTTAATTGTTTTCTTTTCGGTTTTTTTCTTTAAAAAAAATATTACAAACCGCTCCTTCATCATTTGAACAAATTAGATGACCTCCCAATTGTCTACTCATACTTTTCAACAAATAAGTGCCTAATCCATCTTCTTGCTTTATCAATGATCCTCTGGGGAAACCTGGCCCATTATCTCGATATTTCAAAACAAATCCATCCTCAGTAGTGTCTAATTTTATGCTAATTTTTAATTCATTTTCAAAATTAGTAGCATACTTCAGGCTGTTGGTTAGTAGCTCATTGAGCATGATTCCCAACGGCATTAAAGTTTGTAAATTAAAAAATTTATCCTCTATTTCTAATTCAAAAATTGGGGAGTTCGACTCCTCTGCAAAATTGCTAAAATGATTACACAAACGCTGAGTGTAATCGACGAAATTAACCATTTCGGTTTCTTTATTTTGGTACAAGATTTCATGGATGGCAGCCATACTGTAAATACGATGGGACATTGTTTCCAAACTTTTTTGGGCAGCTTCATCTTGGATTTTCTCTCGTTGTAAATCGAGCAAGCTGATAATAATTTGTAAGTTGTTTTTCACTCGATGATGAACTTCTCCTTGCAATAAAACCTGCTGATCCAAAGAAACAGAAAGGTCTTGATTCACCTGAGTCAAAGCAACTGCTTGTTGCAAGCTTTGTTGGTTTACCTTACGTAATCGCCAATAATAATAAGTCAATATCGAAGAAAAAAGAACTCCCAAAAAGATAATCCCAAGCATCCAATTTCGTCTCGATTGCTCATAACTAATTACGATTGCTTGCTCTGCAATTTTTTGAGCCTTTTTTTCATCTTGATAGCGAGCATCTATGGCTATAACTTTATCATTATTGAAATTTGTTATGTCCGCCATTTCCAGTTGGTAAGCTTTATTGAGGTAATACCAAGCTGAATCATACTGTTCTAATTCTTTTAAGATCTCTGCTCGATCTTGGTAAGAAGTATAAAACATCCAAGGCGCATTATGCCCAGTTTCAACAGCCTGATTTGCAGCTAATATAGAAGAATCGTTATATAATAAAGCTAATTGATTTTGGTTATTTTGGATATGTAATCTTGACTGATTGGTAAGCACAGCAGAGTAGCCGGAGTAATCCTCTAGTCTTTTGAAAATATTTGCCGCTTGCTGATAATATTCAATTGATGACTTATAATTTGAGTTGCCCATCAATAACCCCATCAACAAATAACCTGTTGCCTTCTCCTCCTCTAAACCAAATTTTGAAGCAGTACGAACTGCTTCCTGTGCATAAAAAAAAGCAGAATCTTGATTATTAAAGATTCGCAGGTAGGAAGAATAACGAATAGCATATCGAGGATAAACTTTTTCTATATGATGATTTGTAATCGCAGTTCTAGCTTGTTGTAAATTTTCCAGACATTGAGTCGAACGCTCCATCTTCTCATTAAGCCGAGCTAAAGATAAATGAGCTTGAGCAAACTCTTCCCATGCTTGCCTCTGTTCGCTAATTTCTACCAGTCGAATTAATTTTTGGATAGCAATCTCATCTTGATTATCTTTCTCTAAGGCTTCCGCTTGCCGTAGTTGAACTTTTAACCCAAAGTCCGTTTCTAATTCAGCTGTTGCTTCAAGCTCCTCGATCAATTGAGTGAGAATATAGTTGGCACTATCGTTATTAAAGGCATTTAAGAATTGCATTGCCTTTTCAAATTCAATCTTTCTTTCGGAAGTTGAGGTAGTCTTTTGACTCCAACTTGTATTTGGAATAAAAAAAACACCAAAACAGGTTACAAGAAAATATAGAATCTGTGAGTTGTTCATTTATTTGTTGTTGAAATAAAAAACAAATATAATATCGAATCTCTTATTTCAATTTAAATTCTTGCTTTTATTCTTACATGTATAAAGCAATCGCCCTTGCTTGAATAATTAATAGCCTGCTTAAATTCTAATCGTACCGAGAATTTAAACAGGCTATTAATTCAAAAATGAACCAATGAATTAAACTTCCACTTTTTCATTCTTGATCATTCCGATAAAATCATAAATCGTTTCTTCGATATTTTCTGATTTTTCCAAGGCTCGAATAAATGCACTTCCAACAATTGCCCCATTCGCATGAGCACATGCCGTAGAAAAACTTTGATGATCTGCAATTCCAAAACCAATCAATCTAGGGTTGGTTAAGTTCATTTTTTTAATGCGCTCAAAATATGTAATTTGATTGTTAGAAATCCCTTGCGACTTACCCGTCACCGATGCATCAGCAACCATATAAACAAATCCTGAACTCAAACTATCCAAATAAACAATCCGATCATCTGGCGTTTGGGGGGTAATCAAAAAGATATTGTTTAATTTATTTTCCTTCATAAGTTGCTGATAATCAGACTCATAAACAGCTGCTGGCAGATCAGGTAAAATCAATCCATCGATTCCAACTGCTGCACATTTCTTAAAAAAAGCCTCTTCTCCATACTGCATCACTTGATTAAAATAACCCATCATCACCAAAGGAATTTCAGATTTTTGTCGAACACTTTCTATCTGTCTAAACAAAATATCTAAGGTCATTCCATTCTTCAAAGCAGCTGAACCACTTTGTTGAATCGTCTCACCATCTGCTAAAGGATCGGAATATGGCATGCCAATTTCAACCATGTCTGCACCTGCTTTTTCCAAAGTCAAAATGATTTTTTCTGTATCATTTAAGTTGGGGAAACCTGCGGTGAAATAAAT
>CAYGRM010000511.1:0-4024 GCA_964352225.1 uncultured Saprospiraceae bacterium
GACTAATAACTCATTAACCAATAACTTAATAACCAAATGAAATCATCTAGAGCCCTTCAATTACCTCGGCTAAAATTAAAAATTGTTTTGGTTTTTATTCAAATAAAAGGTGGGAACTTTATCAGTCAGCCAAACTCCGTTTTCTGATCTAAAAAATTGAAATCCATTCTCAAACATTTCTGAGGCTCGAACTTCTAAAATTATTGGTTTTCCATGTCGTTGACCAACATTGATTGCGGTATTTTTATCAGCACTTAAATGAACATGGTGCCTATTTCTTTTTTCTAATCCAGTTTCCATGATGCTCTCAATAAATCGTTGAGCAGTTCCATGATATAATATTTCTGGAGGTTGAATCGGTTCAAAACCAAGGTTAATATTTAATGAGTGCCCTTGATTTGCTCTGATTTTATTATTGACTTCATCTATGGCAAATCTCTTTTTGGAGTTATTTTCAACTATAAAATTAAGGTCTTGACGATTTAAGTCTTTACCATATTCGTTAGTTTTTTGAATTAAAAGATCAATGTCCACCCAGCCATTTTCATCCAAATCAATTCCGATCGTTTCGGGTTTGTGTCTTAATACCAAGCTTAAAAATTTGCTGTGCCTAGTTACTTTGTTGTTATTCATTGTTTTGTTTTTAAAATATAAAAATATAAGTCTGTAAAAGCTTTTTGGGAAAAAAGAGTTCCAATCTTCCGAAAACAGTATTTTTTTAAATTTTATTCACCTAAAACATAATATTTTATTTATTATATGTATTAATTTTATTTTTTGGCACGCAACTTGTAATGATTGTTATTGTAAGTTTTGGTTAAAAAATTGTAAGATTCGTTTCCTAAGCTCGGCTCCAAAAGCCGAGCTTTATTTTTTTGTACCTACCTAGTTTTCTTCCAACCAAACATTTTCCCAAATTCGTCATTATAGATATAAGTAAATCTAACGAGTTGGCTAACTCGTTAAGCTGCAACAAACATCTTGCGAAAAGCGTTTTATTTTGTAGTATTACATTTTAAAATACCACCTTATGAATTTAAAAACTTGGACAATTTTAGTACTCACTCTATCCATGATTATTGGGTGTAAATACACTCAAAAAATTGCTGATGGGAAAATGGCTTTTGAAAGAAAACAATATTCAGTAGCTGTTGACATGCTTAATAAAGAATATAAAAAAGCAGATAGTAGAGTCGAAAAAGGAAAAATTGCTTTTCTACTTGCAGAATCTTATAAAAAAATCAATAAAAATTCCTCTGCCATTTCTTGGTACAAAACTGCATATGATAATCAATTTGGAGTAGATGCCCTCAAAGAGTATTCCTTTGCTTTAAAAAAGAATGAACAATACGAAGATGCCATGGCATCCTTTAAGGAATTAGGATTGGAAATAGGAAGTCCCTATGAATACCGAAAAGAAATTACGGCTTGTAAAATTGCCTTAGATTGGCAAAAACAAGGAAAAACCACAGGGTATGAAATCGAGCCAGCTTCATTTAATAGCACCTCAGCAGAATACTCTCCCACTCCATATTTAGATAATCAAATTGTCTTTACCTCTGATCGAAGTGAAGCTAAAGGGGATGATACTTACAATTGGACGGGTGGAAAATTTTCAGATTTATTTATTGTAAATACTTCCTCCAATAAAGTTGAAGCATTTTCAAGCATCATCAATACTCCAAATAATGAGGGGACTATTGCTTTCAATAAGGACTTTACAGAGATGTATTTTTCTAGATGTTATGATTCGGAAGATGTAGATTATTTTTGTAAGCTTATGCACAGTTCAAAAGAAGGGGACAGTTGGACAGAACCCATTGTCCTTAGCTTTGTGGAACCAAATGTCAATTATGGACACCCTACTCTTTCCTCGGATGGATCAAGTCTATATTTTTCTGCAGACCATCCTGATGGATGGGGAGGATATGATATTTTTGTTTCCGAAAGGACTCCAGATGGATGGGACACTCCCAGGCCTTTAAGCCGAACTATCAATTCTGATAAAGATGAAAAATTTCCATTTATGGATAATGATACTTTGTATTTTGCCTCTGATGGACATACTGGAATGGGTGGATTGGATGTGTTTCGTTCGGTAAAAACTGATGAAGATGCTTGGACCCCAATAATTAACCTTAAGGCACCCATCAATTCTGGTTGGGATGATTTTGGTTATGTGGTGGATCCTAATTTAAAACCTTCAGGAGATATTTTACAACAAGGATATTTTACTTCTTCCAGAGTTGATGGAAAAGGTAGTGATGATATTTATCGATTTATTAAACGAATCCCACCTCCTCCTCCTCCAAAACCTGTAGAGGAAAATCCTGAACCAATAGTTTATAAAATAATTCTAGATGGTTATGTATTGGAAAAAATCTATCAATTTGCAGATAATCCAAACAGTAAAGTTTTAGGTAGAAAACCATTATTGGATTCTAAAGTGGAAATAAATGTGAATGGAAAAAAAGAGACAGTTACGGTCGATGAAGGGGGTAAATTCACCTTGGAATTAGAAGAAAATACGGACTATAATTTCTTTGGTAGCCATGAGGGATACTTTAACAATTCAGCAAGATTTAGTACGAAAGGAATTGCTCAAGATGAAAATAATCCAGTTCAAAAATTTGAAGTAGAAATAGAGCTGGATAAAATATTCAAAAACAAAGAAATCACCCTGGATAATATTTATTACGATTTCGATCAATGGGATATCCGAAGAGATGCTGAACCAACTTTGAATGAATTAGCAAATACCCTATTGCAAAATCCTAATATTCGTATTCAAATGGGATCTCATACTGATTGCCGTGGAAAAACAAATTATAACCAAACGCTTTCACAAAGACGAGCTCAATCTGCGGTTGATTTTTTGATTTCTAAAGGGGTTGATTCAGAAAGATTGCAAGCCAAAGGATTTGGAAAAAGTTCCCCCGCAATTGATTGTTTGTGTTCTAGATGTTCTGAGGAAGAACACCAAGCGAATCGTAGAACTACCTTTAGTGTTATCGATTAATTATACAAATACACCTTAATGATAATGATAAAAAAAGGAATAAAGCAAGTTGCTTTATTCCTTTTTTTTTTAAATTGAAGTTACTTAGCAGCTATCTCAGCATCTCTTTTTGCCTTTGCCAAAGGATCATATTTCACATAAATATGTATCCACATGGATCTTGAAATTCGGAAAATCCAAAAATAAAAAATCGCACACATTACAATTAATAAAGCAAAAGAAGCATTCACACTCAACCCTGCAACCAATATTCCTCCTCCTACAAAAAACAAACAAAACCATGCAGTCCAGATGTAGGAAACAAACATTGCCCCAAACCAAAAACCAGGTTCTGGAGAGAAACTTTGATTACAAACCTCACACTTTTCAGGCATCTCAGTTGGTTTAGAGTAAGAAAAAGTATGTGTATAAAACAAATTCCCCTCTCGGCATCGAGGGCATTTCATCATCACAATACTTGACAATAATCCCCGGCTTTTTTCTTGTTTTTCCATTTACTATAATGATTTTTAATGAATACAAATATCCATATTTTTTAGGAACTCCAATGTGATTTTTATCACAAATCCTAATTTGGAATCACTACGGATAAAATAAGAAAGGTATATTATAATTATTAGACTTTATTCGATGGACGTTAGACGTTCTCCCATACAACTTCATTTAGAGTAAAGTCTATTGACTTAGATTTAAATACCAAAAAATATGGATTTAATCATCAAAAATATGGTTTGCGATCGCTGTAAGAAAGTGGTTAAAGTTGAATTAGAGAAATTAAATCTTCAGGTAAAATCTATTGAATTAGGTCAAGTGAAAATTAAAGAATCAATAGACTTTATTCGATGGACGTTGAACGTTTTACGTTTAACGTTCTCCCAAACAACTCCATTTAGAATGAAGTCTAATTAATGCTGAGAAATTAATTGAAGTTAGAAATGTATTGAAAAAAGATTCTCTACCGTACACTTTTTTAAGCATTAGAAATAAAGCAGTTCTTTGAAAAAG
>CAYGRM010000512.1:0-4017 GCA_964352225.1 uncultured Saprospiraceae bacterium
TTCGATCGCTTTCTTTTTAAAAGATTGAAGTTCGTTTCTATTTTTTATAAAATCTTTTAAAAATAAAACTCGAATATTTTGAGCTTGAAATTGTTGAACGAGTGCTGCAGTTTTATCTTCAGAATGATCGTCAATAACGATTATTTCAAATAAGTGGAAAGGATATCTTTGATTTAAAATAGCTTGAATGCAGGCTTGGATATTATCAGCTTCATTTCGAGCGGGGATGAGAATAGTCACTTTGGTTTGAGGAGAAAAGTTAGTTGGAATTTCCCAAATTGGAATTGATTGCCAATTTCGATAATAGCGAAGCATGATGAAAATATACGCTAAACTTAGAAAAAGAGAAATGTAAATGTATTGTTGCAAAATATTTATTTATCTATGGAAGTAAAATTGGTCCGATAATTTTCATCCAAAGTATAAAACCAGAAACCCCACCAATTAATCCGCTAACAATAAAAGTCAATCGTTTTTGGATTGGGATTATTTTAAAAATGATATAACAAGAAATGGTTAAACCTATAACTCCTAAAACAACTGGAATAAATCCTTCTGGTAAATCCAAAAGTCTTGAAATCCTTGCTTCGTCTCCACCAAAGTATTTTCCATTTTGTGAATAAACTCCATTTCCAATTGACACCAGTAAATTAAAAATTTCTCGTAACCAAAAGAGGGAGAGAAATACTGAAATCCAATCTAGTAATTTAAAACCATAAAATTGCCTTTGTTTTTTTCTATATAGAATTAAAAATAGACCAAGCATTCCTACAAAAATTGTTTGTGCTGGACCACCTATTGTAACCCATAAACTCTCATAGTTTATTTTTTTTCTTAAAGATTTATATTCTTTTTCTTTTTCAAAAGGAAGGTTGTTTTCTATTTCAAATTTGAACTCGGAGTGAAATTTAGAAAGCTCAATATTGAATTTACTTCTTTCCCAATTCATACTTCCATAATGAAGAGTAGTTTTATGTCCAAAATATTTAGCAACAGCTATATGTCCATATTCATGAGAAACAGTTCCAATTGGAGTAAAAACAATAAATGAAATTGTGAATAAAAATAAGAAATAAGGTTCTATTTTAAATTGCATTCACAAGGAGTAGATGGTTTAATTATTCTTCGAATAAATCTTCGTAATCGTTTCTGCGTTCTTGTTTTGGTTTTTCTCGAAGCGGAGGTAATTCAATTAAGTTGGGTTTATCATCAGGAACTTCTTCGTAGTCAACTTCAACTTCTTCATACTCTGTGTATTGACCTTGCTGACGAGTTTCTAAATCCTTTCTCAAGTTATCTACTTTTCGTAATAACATGGCTTTTCCAAAAAGGAAAAGAGCTACCAAAGGATGAAAGAAAAAAGTCAAACCAATTGCTGCCACTCCCATCAAAGGATTTTTCCGAACCAAATTGATTAATGTTTTGGCGAAGCCTAAAATTACTTTTCTGCCATATGCGATATCTAAACCTAAAGTGATTAAGAATAATCCTAAGGCAATAAATTCTAAAATTTGATAAATACCCGAAGCGATGTATCCAACTGCAATGAAAATTGCTACGAGCATTAAAATTGCCGGGATGATATTAATAATATTAAAACCTTTATTTTGATTTGCCATTGGCGATTATTTTTCGAAACTAAATTTTGTTCTCCTACTTAACTTAAAATAAGAATAAATAAATTTACGCAATTGTTCTCGAAATCTAAAGATGATTAGACTTAGATTCAGGAAAGGGGAGATGAGTTGGATGGTTTTTTCGATAAAAAAATTACGACTCCAACTGCATAAATTGCATTTCGTATAATTCTTTATAATGTCCATCTTCAATCTCCAAAAGGGCATCATGAGCTCCAAATTCGGCAATTTTTCCTTTGTCCAAAACCATAATATTATCTGCGTGCCGAATGGTAGATAGTCGATGGGCAATAATTATCGAAGTTCTTTTATCAATTAATTTTTCTATGGCATGTTGAATCACAGCTTCTGATTCTGGATCAATTGAAGATGTAGCTTCGTCCAAGATCAAAATTTCAGGATTGAAAACGAGGGCACGAACAAAAGAAATTAACTGTCTTTGCCCCATGGAAAGTGTAGCACCTCTTTCCATTACTTGATAATGATATCCTCCAGGCAATCGTTCGATGAATTCATGTGCACCAATCAATTTAGCTGCTTCAATCACTTCTTCCTCTGAAAACCGATCATTACGTAACGTGATATTTTCCATCACACTTCCAGAAAAAAGAAAAACATCCTGAAGAACTACCGCTATTTTTTTTCTAAAATCGAATAATTCATAATCTTTGATATCAATGCCGTCAATGAGAATATTTCCTTTTTGAATATCATAAAAACGATTAAGAATATTAATGATGGTGGTTTTTCCAGAACCAGTACTTCCACAAATAGCTAAGGTTTCTCCAGCTTTAATTTTAAAGTTTAAATCTTTTAGAACATAGTCAGCATTGTTGTAAGCAAAACTTACATTTTTAAATTCAATATTCCCTTTGATACTTTCTTTTTTGATGGTTCCACTATTCTCAATGATATCGTTTCTATCCAATAAATTGAAAACTCGTTCGGAAGCAACTAATCCCATTTGCAAAGTATTGAATCGATCAGCCAACATTCTAATTGGTCGAAACAACATACTCAAATAAATAGGGAATGCGATAAAAGTTCCAGTTGTCACTTCTCCTCCAATTACTCCACGGGCTCCCCACCACACTAATAATCCAAGTGCTGCTGCTGAAATGATTTCTACGACTGGAAAAAATACGGCATAATATAAAATAGAATCAAGGTTAGCTTGAGTATATTTTCGATTGATAAGTTTGAATTTTTCTAACTCTTTTTCTTCTGCATTAAAAATTTGGACGATGCGCATTCCTGAAATTCGCTCTTGCAAAAATCCATTCATTTTAGTGATTTGCGTTCTAACTTTTTGATAGGAAACTTTTACTTTTTCTTTAAAAACATAAGTTGCAATCATTAAAAATGGGAGTGTGGTCAAACAAACTAAAGTTAATTTCCAACTCGTAACCAGCATAATAGCTAAAACTGCAACGACCGTAAAAAGGTCTGCGATAATCGTAATGGCTCCTTGGGAAAAAACCGTATTGATGGTTTCAATATCATTAATAGTTCGAGTCGTCGAAGTTCCAATCGGAGTAGTATCAAAATAAGATAATCTCAAACTCGAAATATGGTTAAACATTCGAACTCGCAAGTCTTTAATCACTGACTGTCCCAACCAACTTGTAGAATAAATAAAAATATATCGCAAGGCTACCTCTACTATTAATATCGCACCCAAGAGTATCGCCATATTTGTCAAACCAGGAATGTCAAATTTGAAAATATAGTCATCCACCATTATTTTGATGATGTATGGACGAAGAATTGCCAATGGAGCTAACACCACCGTCAAGACTCCAGCAAGGATGAACAGTTTTTTGTAAGGTTTAGCCAATGCTAAAACCCGACCTAACAATAGAAAATCTATTTTATTATTATTCATATGTATAGTATGGGAGTGATGATTTTTTCCAACCAATAGTTAACAAAAAGTGGGACTCATAGTTCATCACTAATAACTTCTACCTATCAACAGACAAGCATCATTTTTTTAAGCACAACTAATTTTTTCAACTCGACGCTCATGTCTTCCTCCTTCAAATTCAGTTGAGATAAAAGTCTTGACCATTTCTAAAGCTAATTCTTTGCTAACAAATCGAGCAGGAATCGAAATGATATTGGCATTATTATGTTGACGAGCTAGAGCAGCTATTTCTTCCGTCCAGCATAAAGCTGCACGAATATCAGTATGTTTATTGGCTGTCATCGCTGCCCCGTTTCCACTTCCACAAAGAATAATTCCTAATTCTGTATTTTCATTTTCAACATTTTCAGCAACAGGGTGAACGAAATCAGGGTAATCAACCGAAGCCTCCGAGTCAGTTCCAAAATCAAATACTTCAATATCTTGGGCAACTAAGAATTCGATGATAGCATC
>CAYGRM010000513.1:0-4012 GCA_964352225.1 uncultured Saprospiraceae bacterium
CATGAAAAACACACTTAATAAAATTGGACTTAGTAAAAAAAAGTCTCAATTACTCTCAAAAAATTTAAATGAGCTTTTAGCTAATTATCAAATATTCTATATGAATTCTCGTGGATTTCATTGGAACATCAAAGGAAATAAGTTTTTTGAATTACATCTTAAGTTTGAAGAATTATACAATGATTCCTTAATTAAAATTGATGAAATCGCTGAAAGAATTTTAACCTTAGGTTTTACGCCACTACACACCTACTCAGATTATACTAAAGTAACCAAAATTAAGGAAGCCAAAAATGTGACAAATGGAACAGAGGCCATCAAAGAAATTTTAAAAGGTTACGAAATTTTATTGCCGCTCGAAAGAAAGTTACTTAAACTATCAGAAGAATCAAATGACGAAGGAACTAATGCCTTAATGAGTGATTACATTAGACAACAAGAAAAGTTGGTATGGATGTATTCTGCATATCTAGGTTAAATCTAAAATATGTCTAAAAGTTGAACATGAATCATCCCTAATTTTATAAAAAAGGAA
Source organism: uncultured Saprospiraceae bacterium (assembly GCA_964352225.1). Classification (GTDB taxonomy): domain Bacteria; phylum Bacteroidota; class Bacteroidia; order Chitinophagales; family Saprospiraceae; genus CAJQQY01. The sequence continues at coordinate 536 of CAYGRM010000513.1, forward strand.
AACGTAAATAAACGGGGACAGTACTACGTACTTTAATCTTTTAGGCGAAGATCTATACTACAAACAGGAACAGCCCGCTGGGCTTTTTTCGTCAAAGTCCGTGAGGACTGTCCCAGTTTGTAGAAAGTGCAAGAAAAAAACAAGTAAAAGCACGTAGTGCTGTCCCCGTTATCGGAAATCTCTTTTTATTTTAAAAATTCGAGATGATTCATGTTTGTTGTTCCAAGTAAAGTCAAATAGCTAATCTGGATTTTCTACTAAAAATTAGCTGCATATTTTTTTAAAGAGCAAAGGATATTTCAAATGTAAATGTCTGGTTATTTTAGTATTCTCTTTTAAGTTTTCTTTAAACATATCTACCTCACCCATTTAAGTCTATTATTTTTCAATCTAGTTATCATCAATTAAGGATATTTTTAATACTTTTAGATTAAAAGCTAATCTTATGAAAAAAAGTAGAAGAAAATTTATACGAACCAGTCTAGCATTAGGATTAACCCCTTTAGTAAAAGCCAATGCTCTAGGTCGCCTTGTAGATCATAAAAAAACTAATAAGAAATTAAAAATTCTCATCCTTGGAGGAACCAGTTTCCTAGGGCCACATCAAATCGCGTATGCCTTGGAGCGTGGACACGAAGTGACGACTTTTACCCGTGGAAAAACTACTCCTAAAATTCATGAAGAACTTTTTTCTAAAGTTGAAAATTTAATTGGCGATAGAGAAAATAATTTAGAGGCACTAAAAAATAGAAAGTGGGATGTTGTCATTGATAACTCTGGAAGAAAAACAAAGTGGACAGAGGATACTGCTCGATTATTAGTCGACCATGTCGAACTTTACCTGTACACTTCTTCGGTTAGCGTCTACTACCCTTACGTTGGGAATGATTTTTCAGAAAGTCGATCATTAGTCACCGAAATACCAGAAGACGCAGATGATCAGGAAAAAGCTACTTATGAATATGGTGTGATGAAAGCTACTTCAGAGTTAGCCACTCTAAATACCTTTGGAGCCAAAAGGTCAATCATCGTAAGACCAACTCTCATCGTAGGCCCAGGAGATCGAACTGATCGATTTCCTTATTGGCTAGCAAGAATAGAAAAAGGTGGGGATATCATTATTCCTGGAGAAAGGGATGAAGTGGTTCAATATATTGATGTTAGAGATTTATCAGAATGGATGATACGATTGCTTGAAAATAAATCAACCGGAATTTACAATGGTTCTGGTCCAGGTTTTGAGATGACAACGAATGCCTTTGTGCATGGCATCCATGCTAGTTATAATTGCCCCGTCAATTATATTCAAATTGATGACCTTGATTTCTTAAAAGAAAATAACCTCTACGCTATCCAACCATGGGTGATTCAATTACCAGAATATGCTGGTATGTCAAAAAGTGTTAACAGTCTGGCAATTGCTGCTGATCTACAATTCAGGTCATTAGCTGAAACAGTCAAAGCTACCAAAGATTGGTGGTACTCGGATGCAGTTACCCAAAAAAGGCGAGATGAAATACTAAATGGTGAACAGTCGCTGATGAAAAGGGAAAAAGATATTTTAGAAAAATGGAAACTTTATAAAGAGTCGAATTAATTATTTCAATTCTACAATCACCTCATTTTTTCTACCAAAAAAATCGTAAGGGGGATTATACCCTAAAAAATAAAATCGGTTGGTATAACCAATTCCTTCTTTGTCAAGCTCGGTGATTAACTTATTTTTATAGGTTTCAATTTTCTCAGAATTAGCCCAACCGCCAAATGAAATAGCTGCCACCGTCTTAGCAGGTTCATCCCGGAATTCAATGTTAGCTTGGTTTGGTTTGGGAAGATTTTCTTTCTTAAGATCTTTAGGAACCATAAACATTACCGTCATTGAATCTTCCAATGACATCGCCACCGGAGAAGTCATAGATATCTTTTCTTCCTTATCATTTCCTCCGAAAATGTATCCTGCTAAAATTGAAAATCCCCTACTCGATGCTTCCTTGTAATCTTTGGTGGAAAGTTTTACGGAAGTAAAAAGACTTGCTTCGTAATCCCGGATTTCAAAATTCTCATAAGTCTTGGTTACTTTGAATGGATAATTTTCTATTCCTGTTCGACTTTGAATTGCAAAGATTTGAACCATGACAAATATTAAAAAAAGAACACCTAAAATGATCAAAAACGTTTTCATATTAATATTAATTTAAATGGTGACACTTGATTACTGCTCTAGTAAAAAACACTTAAAAAAAATTTCTGTTTAATTTTAATTGATGATAATTAGAACTTACGTACCGAATCATAAATATGTATAAGTAAAAATTTAGGATTTAGGATTTAGTTTTCAAGCATGGAAAAATCGTAGAACATTGGGATGCTATCCAAAAAATTACTAAAAGTTTTGCCCACGAAAATGGAATGTATTAGAATTTATCAGAAAAAATCCAACATGATTAAAAAGTATAGACCAACCCAAAATCTACAAAATGAATAAAAGCAAAATTATATACTTGATCAACATCCGCTCCTCCTTCGATAAATCGGTATCCTAATTTTAATTCTAAATCATCTTCAATAAGATCAAAAAGAATCCCCGCAAAGATGTCCTCTGCTCTACCCTGTGAACCAACTAAGGCATCTCCTTTGAGCAGCAGCGATAACTTTTCTGTGGCGGAATAATTAAGATCAAAACTTACCAAAGGAACAAAACCCAAATCTGTATCGTCAGTTGATACCTCGTTTTGGGAAATAGCAATTCTTGCATCCCTAACTAATAAACTTACCCCTAAATCAAAAGTAAGTTTTGGCTTTCTAACTACTCGATATCTATATCCTGCTCGATAAGTATTGAATTCGTAACGTCCATTTATTCCTTCTCCTGAAAAAGTTTGTCCTCCAAAATTAATCTCATCAAGTTTTGAATCCTCAAAATCTAGTTGTAACGGAGCTGCAACTAATTCAATGGTGTGCCTTTCATTAAACAAATAAGAAATCTCTGCTCTAAAAAATCCAGCTGGTTGATTAGGAGTAAAATCTTCATCTAAAGAAAATAAAGTTCCAGAATTTTGACCTCCATTAGGAACTCGAACATCATTGTATTGAGAAAAGATGAGTCCTGATTGAACATCAATTTTTAATTGAGCTTGAATGGAAAAAGTAAGTAAACTGAGCATGATTACTAAGAACGGAAATTTCATAAGAGTATTTTTTATAATTTAAAACGAGCTGTACAAGCTGTATGTTCAAATGAAACGTAAGATGGAAAAGAAATTTGTTGTTGCATATTAAGTTAACTACATTTAACTAATCAAGCAAAATTATCAATAACCTTACTTAACTGATGAAGGAAGAGTGCATAATTATTTAAATAAATTATGGTTCTTAGACAAATCCTGTGGAGTAGCTTTGATAACTTCGTGAGTGAGCGAGTGGAAGAGCTAAAGTTGTTAAAGCGATTGACTTTAAGAACTCTAGCTTTCCCTCTTT
>CAYGRM010000514.1:0-4011 GCA_964352225.1 uncultured Saprospiraceae bacterium
ATACAAAAGCTTGCCCCCAACAACACGATGAAAATTTTCAAGGCAAAAGCAAAGAGTAAGATATAAAATTAGACTTCAATAGTGCCTCAGAATTTTACCAACAAGTATGGAATGCATTATTGGAAATTCCTTACGGACACACCACCAGCTATGGAGCAATTGCTGAAAAAATCAAAAATCCAAAAGCCGTTCGAGCAGTTGGACTTGCCAATCGAAATAATCAAATTGCTTTTATTGTTCCTTGTCATCGAGTGATCGGAAAGAGTGGAAAATTGCAAGGGTACTTTTATGGCTTAGAAACTAAGCGAGCATTGCTGCAATTAGAAAATCCGATGAGTTTTGCAGAGCAAGGGAAGTTATTTTGAAATAAACTTCCCTAACTTTTATTATTCGACAACAGCTCATTTTGCTTCTCCAGTAAGTCTGTCATTTTCGTCAATAACTCAATATTTTTGGGAGTTGTAACGGTTACATCTTTAGCATCCTCTGCTTTATTTTTTAATTGATTCATCACTTTGACTACAATAAAAACAGTCATTGCAATAATGAAAAAATCGATAGCCGATTCTAAAAATTTTCCATAACCGATGGCAATTTCATCAACAGTTGTCTTTCCATTTTCGATGACGCCTTCTCGCAAAATAACTTTTTTATTCTCCATCGATGAACCATTGGTCAGCAGAGAAAGTGGCGGTAAAAAAACTTGCTTCACCAATACATCAATCACTTTGTTGAATGCATTTCCAATGATAACTCCTATGGCGATGTCAATCATATTTCCCTTGACAGCAAATTCTTTAAACTCTTGAAAAAATTTCATTGTACCGTTTTTTTGTAAAAAAATTCTTTAGGTGTAAATATAAAAAGACTTGCCAATTAGAATCAGCAAGTCTTTTTTAAATTCAAGTTTTATCGAAAATTACTTCAACAAATGCCGCATATCAATTTTTTCCAAAACCACTTTTTCAATATTGTCAATTGAAATTCGCGTTTGTTCCATCGTATCTCGATCTCGAATCGTGACAGTATTATCTTCCAAAGTTTGACCATCAATCGTAATACAATAAGGTGTCCCAATGGCATCTTGTCTTCGGTATCTTTTCCCTGGAGAATCTTTTTCATCATACTGACACTCAAATGAGAATTTGATATGATTAAAAATTTCTCTCGCTTTAGCGGTGAACTCATCATTGTTTTTTACCAACGGTAAAACGGCACATTTGATTGGAGCCAAAGCAGGATGAACTTTTAAAACGGTTCGAGTAGAATCTTTTCCGTCTGCGTTTGGAACAGTTTCATCCACCAAGGCGTTGGCCATCGTCGCCAAAAACATTCGGTCACAACCGATAGAAGTTTCCACTACATTCGGCACATAACTTTCGCCTAATTCAGGGTCGAAGTATTGTAATTTTTTACCAGACAAATCTTGGTGTTGCGTCAAATCAAAATCTCCACGCGAATGAATTCCCTCCAACTCTCTGAAACCAAATGGAAATTGGAATTCAATATCCAAAGCGGCTTTAGCGTAGTGCGCTAATTTTTCGTGGTCATGAAATTTCAGATTTTCCGCAGGATGAATCGCTTGATGCCATTTCATTCTGAAATCTTTCCAGTACTCGTACCATTTATCTTCTTCTCCTGGACGAACGAAAAATTGCATTTCCATTTGTTCAAACTCTCTCATTCTAAAAATGAATTGTCGAGCAACGATTTCATTTCTAAATGCTTTTCCAATCTGTGCAATTCCAAAAGGAATTTTTTGCCGAGTGGTTTTTTGAACATTTAGGAAGTTGACAAAAATACCTTGTGCCGTTTCTGGCCTTAGATATAATTTTCCAGCTTCCCCTGCAATTGTTCCTAACTGAGTGTTGAACATCAAATTAAATTGACGCACCTCTGTCCAGTTTCGAGAACCACTTTCAGGACAAGCGATTTCTAATTCTTCTATCAAATTTTTGACATCTTCCAAATCTTCATTAGTCAACGAAGTATTCAATCGAGTCAAAATCGTTTTTGATTTTTCCAAATAACCCATCACTCGTGGATTAGTAGTTTTGAACTCTTCCTCGTTGAAGGCATCTCCAAAACGCTTGCGGGCTTTTTCGATTTCTTTATCCGCTTTTTTCATCACCTTGTTCTCCACATACTCTTCCACCAACTGATCTGCTCGATATCTTTTATTTGAATCTTTATTGTCAATCATTGGATCGTTGAAGGCATCCACGTGACCAGAAGCTTTCCAGGTTTTGGGATGCATGAAAATTGCAGCATCCAGACCGACAATGTTTTCGTGCAATTGCACCATTGCCATCCACCAATATTTTTTGAGATTATTTTTCAATTCCACTCCGTATGGACCGTAATCATAAACTGCCGCCAAGCCATCATACACTTCACTTGATTGAAAAACGAAACCATACTCTTTACAATGTGAAACTAGTTTTTTGAAAAAATCGTCCTGATTTGCCATGATATAAATTATATTTAAATTGTTATTTTCGTAATATGACTTTTTAGGTCGTTTAGTTTACGACGACTCAGAGAGTCGACATAAGGAAACGCCATTTAAAATTCTGAAGTAAAATGAAATTTAACCTCTGGAAAACTTTCTTGAACCGTTTTTAAAACCCACATCGACTCAGCTAGGAAAACAATATTTCCATCTTTATCTTTTGCCATATCTCGTTTTCGTCGATCCATGAATTCTTTTAATTTTTTAGGTTTGTCGCATTGAACCCAACAAGCTTTGGCTAAGTTGACTGGTTCGTAATCGCAACTTGCACCATACTCATGCTTCAATCGATATTGAATAACTTCGAATTGAAGTGCACCAACTGTACCAATTATTTTTCGATTATTTAAGTCTTTGATAAAAAGTTGTGCAACACCTTCATCCATCAATTGCTCCAAACCTTTAGCCAACTGCTTCGACTTCAATGGGTCAGTATTATTCACATATCTAAATTGCTCTGGAGAAAAACTTGGTATTCCTTTGAAGTGCAAAATTTCTCCTTCCGTAACTGAGTCTCCAATTTTAAAGTTCCCTGAATCATATAAACCCACAATGTCTCCAGGGTAAGCTTCATCGACAACTGATTTTTTCTCAGCCATGAATGAAGTTGGATTGGAGAACTTCATTTTTTTATTTTGACGAATGTGTAGGTAGTTCGTATTTCGTTTAAAAATACCTGAACAGATTCTTAAAAATGCAATTCGATCTCGATGCCGAGGGTCAATGTTCGCGTGGATTTTAAAAACAAAACCTGAAAAGGTATCTTCGGTTGGATTGACTTGTCGTTCCTCTGTAATTCGTGGTAAAGGTGTCGGCGCTATTTCCACGAAGCAATCCAACAACTCTTTTACACCAAAATTATTAATCGCACTTCCGAAAAATACTGGCGAAATTTTTCCATCCAAATAATCTTTTCGATTAAAATCAGGGTATACCTCTTCCACCATTTCTACTTCTCCTCGTAATTCATTCGCAGGTTTTTTACCTACATATTTTTCCAAATCAGGATTGGATAAATCGGTAAATTCTATGGTCTCTTCCTCCGTTTGTTTTCCATGTGCGTTGAAAAGATTTAATTTCTCTTCATACATATTGTAGACTCCTTTGAAGCGCTGTCCCATGCCGATGGGCCAGGACAAAGGACAAACTTTCAGCCCTAATTTTTGCTCCACTTCATCGAGTAAGTCAAAAGCGTCTTTTCCCTCGCGATCTAATTTGTTGATAAAAACGATAATTGGAGTTTTTCTCATTCGGCAGACTTCGACCAATTTCTCTGTTTGAGTTTCCACACCTTTTGCCACATCTATTACCACAATCACACTATCGGCAGCCGTCAAAGTTCGAAAAGTATCTTCCTGGAAATCTTGGTGACCAGGCGTATCTAAAATATTGATTTTTAATCCTCGATAATTAAAAGCCATCACGGAGGTCGCTACAGAAATCCCTCTCTGTTTTTCGATTTCCATAAAATCCGAAGTAGCTGTCTTCTTAATTTATTG
>CAYGRM010000515.1:0-4003 GCA_964352225.1 uncultured Saprospiraceae bacterium
CGTATTAAGTGTTAGCACCGACAAAAGACATAAAAATTATGCAAAAAATATTTTTCATTTATATTTTAATTTTTAGCAAAACCATTCTCTTTTCCCAAGATTACAATATTCAAGATTTTGGCGCCAAACCCGATGGCAAAACCCTCAATACTTCCGCTATCCAATCAGCCATAGATGCAGCTTCAAAAAATGGAGGAGGTCGAGTAATCATTCCAAAAGGTAAATTTCTCACCGGCGCATTTTTTCTAAAAACAGGAACTGAATTACATTTACAAAAAGATGCAGTCATCCTTGGTAGTACTAATCCTAAACATTATTTCAAAATCAATAGGTGGAAAGCCTTGGTAATGGCTGATAATCAAAACGATATTTCTATCACCGGTCATGGAGAAATAGATGGGCAAGGGCGAGAGTTGGCTCTGCATATCGATAGCTTATTTTATGCAGGACAGATTGATAGTGCACAATATAACTTTGTGGAAAAGCGTCCAAAATATTACTTGCGACCACAGCTTATTGAGTTTGTTAGTTGTAAAAAAATAACTATCAAGAATGTTACGCTTCGCAATGCAGCTTGCTGGGTACAGACTTATGATAAATGTGAATATATTGTTATGGATAGCGTTCGAACAGAAAGTGATGCCTATTGGAACAACGATGGAATCGATATTCAAGATTGTAAAAATGTACGGATTACTAACTGTTTTGTCAATTCAGCAGATGATGGAATCTGCATCAAATCTCAATATGAAGATTACCTATGCGATAGTATTTATATTTCTAATTGTACCGTTCGGTCGAGTGCTAGTGCTATCAAATTTGGAACAGTTTCACATGGAGGTTTTAAAAATGTAGTAATTAAAAATATTAAAATATATGATACTTTTCGTTCGGCGATTGCCATTGAAGTAGTCGATGGAGCTGTCCTTGAAAATATATTGATTGATAGTATCACCGCAGTAAATACAGGCAATGCAATATTCATCAGACTAAGCGAAAGATCCAAAAAGAAGAAAATGGGAGTTTTGAAAAATGTTGTAATAAAAAATATTAAAGTAGAAGTCGCCTTCGAACGACCTGATTATAAATATGAAATTCGAGGGCCTGCGCTTCCATTTTTTCATAATACATTTCCTTCTTCCATTACTGGAATTCCAGGCTATCCTGTCGAAAATGTTCGACTTGAAAATATTGAAATTATTTATCCAGGTAAAGGAAATAATGGATTAGCGAATGCCCCACTTTCAAGACTTGATCAAGTGCCTGAAAAGATAAAAGCCTATCCAGAGTTTTCGATGTTTGGGGAATTACCAGCGTGGGGCTTTTATGTCAGACACATGGATGGACTTACAATGAAAAATATTAAATTGAGTATCAAAGAAGCTGACTATCGGCCGGCTTTTGTTTTTGATGATGTGAAAAATCTTGAGATTGAATCATTGATAATCGAAGGAGAGAAAAAATCAAAACACATCATTTTGCATAATACTGAAAATGTCAAAATAGAAAATGCAGCAACAGTTTTAGAATTGAAATAATTACGAGTAATGCGAGAATTTTTATTTTATACTATGTTTTTTTTGATTGGATTTTTTGCCAGTTGTCATCAACCAGTAAAAGAGACTTCTGATTTGGAGGATTTTAAATTAAAAGGAAAAGGTGTTTTGTTGACGACGAGATTCACCTCGTTTGAAGAATTTAAGAATGAAGTTCAAATTGAATATGCTAAGGATAAAAAATCATGGGTTCGCTTGACTCACCATAGCAACAACCAAAAAGTGGTTAGTATTTTAAAGCTAGGAATCAAAGAATCAGATATTGTAAAAGTTAGAGATGGCGGTCTTTTTGGGAAAGTAAAGTTAGTTTTAACTGCTCCATATTTTGTGATAAATAGGAAAGACATCTTGCGAATTTACATGTTGACAAGGAGAAGGCATAGAATATTTGGAGGTGGTGATGTAGCTTTTTATGATATTGCAGAGCGGATGATGAAAAATATTAATACTGCAGATTTGGATAAGATACCTGAAGAGGATCTTTCTGAGAAAGGGTACATTAATACTTTTAACCATGCAAATTCTCAAGCCTTTATGACAACAATTTTTTCTGAAGAGTTAGCGGATTTTATTGCAGACACTCACGAGCGCAGCAATATGCCTGAATTAATTTCTGGAAGATTTACCGCCGAGGATTTAGCAGATATTAAAAATGGACCTGTCGATAATTATGTTGATATTATTAATAATGAGTGGGGACAAGAATTAGGAAAGATGTTAGGAGTAAAATATAATATTAATCGTGAGACGATTTGGACAGCTGAATTGTTGACGAATTGTTTAAACGATTTGCAAAGTTATTATAGTTGGGTGTTTCAAATTGGCTTTGAACCTTTTAGAGCTAGTGACGATTTGATGATCAGATTCTCAAAAAAAATAAATAAAGTGATGGAAAGTACAACTGGGTTGAGGTAAGATTTATATTTTTATTTTCAGCAACTTATATTTGTATTGTGGTAAAGCCTCCTCTCCAATTTCATAAGATTCTTGGATATTTTTTGCCCCGATTACTTGCCAAGTGTCTAATTTTTCCAACCAATCTTTATCTATTTTTGCTCCGAGTAAATCTGCTTCGGTTAAATCTGCACCAGTCAAATTTGCTCCAATGAAGACCGTCGTAACTAAATTTGCTTTGGTGAAATTCGCATCTTCTAAATTCGCTTGACTTAAATCTGTTTCCAGTAAATTTGCCTCGGTCAAGTTAGCTCCATTTAAAAAAGCATTTCTCAAATTTGCCCAACGTAAATCTGCGGTGGTCAAATCAACTTTTCTCAATTTTGCATTTGAGAGATTAGCACCATTTAATAATACTCCGGTCAACTCAGCTGCCTGAAATTCTGCCCATTGCATATCCGTATTTTTTAGATTGGTTTCGTTTAATTTGGCATTTTTTAGATTGGTTTTTTGCAAGGAAGCTTTTTCTAAATTGGCTTTATTTAAATTGGTGCTAGCTAAGTTTGCATGATCAAAATTTGCTTGCCTCAAATCAACTTCACTCAAATCAACACCTGCTAAATCTGCATTCCTCAAATCTGCTCCTAAAAAAGAAATCCTCGACTTTATTTGGCTAAAAGCAACCGAATCCATTTCCGTCCTTGCTAGCATCAACAAAAGTTGCCCTCGTTCAGGACTCCATTTTTTTTTAGAAAATTTTTCTCCATCAAAATATTGATAAGGTTCAAATGAATAATTTAAAGCAGCAATTCTTTCAATAGTTTCATCACTCAAAATTCGGGTAGGATTATTTTTTAGCTCGGTATCAATTTTGTCAAAAAGATTGTTTATCAAAATTAGTGAATTACTTTTGCGAGTAGTTGCTTCCAATTCGAATTGTTCTGCTAATTTCTTATTGAGTTGTTCAGCTTTGATTTTGGAAAATTTATTTTGTTGGAAAAATAAAAAACTACTAGTCAATCCTCCAATGAGAATAAATGATAAAGTTAAGATGGAAAGGAATGTGTATTTTTTGAAAGTATTTTGAGTGGATGAAATTTCATTTGATAAGTTAGAACGCAACGTATTTTTTTCCCAAATATATTTGAGTAAAAATCCAAGTAAAACTATCGAAAGGCAAGCAATGAATCCTAGAGAAAAAGAATGATTTTTTTCTAAATATGGTAAACGAAGGAAACCCAAAGCCCAACCCAATATAGCACCAAGTCCAATACTAATTAGAATATTTCTTTTTTCTCTCATCCTTCATTATTGGTTTTCCAATGGGAATAAATGTTGTGATTTTAGGATCATAAAGTTATACCAAAAAGTGGAATATTTAGATGGTCTTCAAAATAAAATAAAGCTTTAGTTCACTTGGAACTAAAACTTTATTTTGGAAAAATTGACCTAGAGATATGTATTAATTTTCCTTTACTTTTAATTTTTCATTAATCTTTTTAAGTTTAGTTTTTTGTTCTTGTAACTTTATGGAAGTTTTTTCTACTTTAATA
>CAYGRM010000516.1:0-3987 GCA_964352225.1 uncultured Saprospiraceae bacterium
CTTTATTGCAGCCGACTAAAGTCAGCAGCTACGCAAAAACTAATCTCTAAAAAATTTCGTAAGTTTTCTGAAATCAATTTTTACTCACCTTTTCAAAAATGAATTATGAAAAAAATATTTGTCTTTTTGATCCCACTCTTGATCTTTAATTTTTCCTCCATAGCTCAGATTGACACCTCCAATCAAAAAATGGTTTCCATGGCTGATACTTACCAAGAGCGAAAGGACGGAGCTTATCGCTATTTCAAAAAAGGAGAAGAAAAACCTTATGACGGAGTTTTGTTTGGAAAATATGCCAATGGAAATTACTTAAGTATTCAAGAATTTAAAAATGGACTTGGAGAAGGCACTTGGATTAATTACTATGAAAATGGAAATTTAAAAGAAGTAGGTACTTATCAAAAAAATAAAGTCGCAGGCCCTATTCAAAAATTTTATCCTTCTGGAAAACTCCAAGCCAAAGGCACTTATCGAGAGTGGCGAATTCGAGTCGGCGAGTGGATTTATTATGATGAAAAAGGTAATGAAATCAAGCGGGAAAATTATGGAAAAAAAGGAGATTTTAGAGACGTGGAGGATTACTATCAACGTGGAGATATTTCAAAATCATGGTACGAACAAATTCTAAAAAACTAAATTCATACCCTTGCTTTTTTCCTTCCGAATAAGAACTGTCCAAAAGTTGTCTGTGTACATTTTTGGACAGTTTGATTTTTGTTTTCTATATTGCGATAATAAATTCTCTTTAATAAGAGTTTCAAAATTTTAAAAATCTCTCTCATTTTTTTTCGCAAAAAACTTTGAAAGCATCAATCACATTTTTTAAGCTTATGAAAAAAGACGCCACCATTCTGATCATCGATGACGAAGAGGACATTTTATTTTCACTAAAAATGTTACTGAAACAACATTTTGCCCACGTCTATACCGAAAGTAATCCTTATCATATTCCTAGGCTCTTAAGTCAGTACAATCCTGAAATTGTATTGTTAGATATGAATTTTAAAGTCAGTCAAACCAAGGGCGAAGAAGGGATTTTATGGTTAAAAAAAATCAAAGAACTCCGCCCTAATTTACCTGTAATCATGATGACTGCATTTAGTGATTTGGAAGTCGCAATTGGTTCAATCAAAACTGGTGCAACAGATTTTATTGAAAAACCTTGGCGTAACGAAAAACTTTTGGCAACTGTAAATGCTGCATTAGAATTAAGTCAATCCAATCTTGCTTTACAAAAAGCCGCTTCGCAAAAAAGTTTTTTACAACAAGACATGAATCAATCTTTTGGGGAAATCTTAGGAGAATCGCAGAGCATTTTAGACTTAAAAAAGATGATCCAGAAGGTAGCGCCAACAGATGCAAATGTATTGTTATTAGGAGAAAATGGCGTTGGAAAAGAATTAATTGCTCGAACAATTCATAAATTATCGAGGAGAGAAAATCAAATTTTCATGGGAGTAGATTTGGGAGCAATTTCGGAGACTCTTTTTGAAAGTGAATTGTTTGGTCATGTCAAAGGTGCATTTACAGGAGCGGATAAAGATAAAACGGGAAGATTTCCAGCCGCTTCAGGTGGGACTTTATTTTTGGATGAGATTGGAAATTTACCGATCAGTTCGCAACCAAAATTGTTGCAAGCTTTGGAAAACAACCACGTTTTCCCAGTTGGCTCTGCTACTTCAATTCCAGTTGATGTAAGAATTATTTCAGCAACGAATATGCCGTTAGCAAAAATGATTCAAGAAAATACTTTCCGCCAAGATTTATTATATCGAATCAATACAGTCGAAATTTCGATTCCTTCATTGCGAGAACGAGGGGAGGATATCATCATTTTGGCAGAACATTTTTTACAATTGTATCGAAAAAAATATTTCAAAGAGTCCCTCACTTTCCATCAAGACACTTTGAGAAAAATGATGGATTATCCTTGGCCTGGAAATATTCGAGAGTTGCGACACAGCGTCGAGCGAGCAATTATTTTATCTGAAAATTCAAAATTAATGCCTACGGATTTTAACTTACAAAGCAATAGATCTTCTGAGGAAAACGAATTGAAGACTTTGAACTTAGATGAAATGGAATCTATTTTAGTTCGGAAAGCTTTGGTCAAACATCAAGGAAATATTTCAAAAGCAGCAGAAGAATTGGGTTTGACTCGACCTGCACTTTATCGCAGGATGGATAAATATGGACTTTAATTTAGAGATGAGTGATGAGTGATGAGTGATAAGTGATGAGTGATGAGTTTCCTCGTTTGTTAGCTATCTTTTGGGGATACTCATCACTTATCACTCATAGTTCATCTCTAAATTTTTCATTAAAAATTTTAACCGTGAATTTCTTTAAAACATTTCAGACAAAAGTATTATTGAACTTGGCGATCATCACATTATTATTGATGGGTATTGCTTTAGTGATTGTCCATCGGGAATATATTTTTGCTTTAGTGATTTTGATTCCTACCCTGATTGGAGTGCTTTGGAGGGTATTTAATTTAGTGAATAAAACGAATACTGACTTGTCTCAATTTCTGATGGGGATTCAATATAATGACTTTGAGCAAGGGTTTGCAACAGAGCAAATGGGAGATTCTCACAAAGAATTATACAACGCATTTAATATTATTACCGATAAATTTCGGCACTTGCGCTCGGAGCAAGAAGTACAAAATCAATTGATGCAAACCATTATCAGCAATGTTGACACAGGTATTTTTTGTACCGATAAAAACGGTAAATGCTTGATGATGAATACCGCACTCAAACAACTTTTGCATAAATCATACATTCCCAATTTTGAATCACTTCGCCAAATTACTCCCAACGTTTTTGAGGTTTTAGAAAAAATAAAACCAGGGGAACGAAAGATGGTCAAGGAAACGATTCAAAATGAAATTTCCCAAATCGCTGTCCAAGTTTATATTTTAAAAATCAAAGAAGAAGAAATCAAGGTTTATACTTTTTATAATATTCATAACGAGTTATCAGATCAAGAAGTGAAATCATGGCAAAAGTTAATTCGATTTTTGGCGCATGAAATTATGAATTCGATTGCTCCAATTGCGTCTTTGAGTTCGTCGGCAGTTGAGTTGATTCCTGATGACGGAAAAATTGAAGCTGATGATGTAGAACAATTGCGAGGTGCGTTTCGAATTATTCAAAAACGAAGTGAGAGTTTGATGAGTTTTACGGAGACCTATCGAAAGTTGACTCGGATTCCACCACCACAGTTGAAGTCGATCAATATGAATGATTTTTTTGAAGAAGCCAAAAAATTATTTGAGCAAGATTTAAAACAAAAAGGTATTAAATTGAATGTTAAATTTCTCTACCATGAAATTCATTTGATGGCAGATTCGATTTTGTTAGAGCAAGTTTTTATTAATATTTTTAAAAATGCTATCGAAGCTTTGGAAGGTGTGGAAGAGCCCGAGATTTCAGTTTTGGTAGATAAAACACCGCACGGAAAAGTGACAATTCAAGTGGTTGACAATGGCCAAGGGATTCCGCAAGATGCGGTGGAACAGATTTTTGTTCCATTTTTCACAACGAAGCAAAATGGATCGGGGATAGGGTTGAGTTTATCGCAACAGATTATTCGATTGCATGGAGGGAATATTTATTTGCAAAGTAAGGAGGGAGAAGGAACTGTGGTGACGATGAGTATTTGACAAAAAAAAAGGGATGGAAAATAATTCCCACCCTTTTTTTAGTTTATATTTTTATAATGCGACACACGAACTAGCACTTTTCCAATAGCTAGTAGTAGTATTCTGTTCGTCTTGCCTTTTTTTGATTTCCATTTTCCAACGATTATGCTCCTTTCTTAACAACTCTGAATTATTATTATCGCAAGGAATACATGACTCATTGGGCATTAATTCATTGATGGCATCTTGTGTTTCATGCTTATTACTCATAATTAATTTTGATTTTTAAATTAAAAAAATGTGATTATAGGTTTTGTGAAAATATTCTTATGAAT
>CAYGRM010000517.1:0-3976 GCA_964352225.1 uncultured Saprospiraceae bacterium
CTTCCAAAGTGGCTCGATCACACTTTTTAATTTTAGACAAATCATCTAATAATATATTTCCTTTGTAAGAAATGTAAACTCCATCAGCAAAATGAGCTTCAAAAATGACATAATTAATGTCATTTTTTGGATAAAACTCAAAATCATATTTCCTCCAGTCTTCGTGTCTGACAAATCTAGTTTCTGCTAATAATTGATTTCTTCCACATTTAGATGAACTTCCCCAAATTCGTAGTTTTAGCGGTAAATTATACCCAGCATACTTTTTAGTGTAAGACAACATTAAACTAAATTGATAACATTCTCCTCTTTTCATAGGTTGGCTAAGTCTCTGTTCAATACTTTCCCAGGTTCCATTTTCCCTAGAAATTAGTCCTAAATATGTCTCACCATCATAGGGTTCCTTGATTACTCCCCAAGCGCCCGGTAAAATGTCCGGTGTAGTCCCGTCTAAACATTGGTGCCAACCGGTGGGCATCGTTGCATCTTCAGGATTCCCTTCAAAGGACGCATTATCAAAATATATCTGTGCAACTATATCTGAGGCAGGACAGATTAAGATAATGGCGAAAAAGAAAAGAAGTTTTTTTGAAAATGAATTCATATAGTTGTTGCTGTTGTTTGATGCAAATATATTGCTTTTGTTCAAAAACGAACCTTAAAAACTGAAAATTGCATTTGATCAGGTTATTTACTGATTATATCACGAAAAGATAAAATTTGTAACCTATTTTGTTTTCCCTAATATTTCTTACTTTTGTCCTCGAATTTCATCCTTTTTTCCAAAAACGAAATTGATGTCCAACCCATCAGGAACATATCTTTCTAATAAGCATAATCCAAGTTACATTTATGTAATTTTGAGTGTTTCGTTGGTATTATTTCTTTTAGGATTTTTTAGCTTGTTTTTGTTGCATGCCCCTAAGTGGGTTAAGATTTATAAGGAGCAAGTAAATGTTATGGTTGAAATTAAAGCAGATACCTTTGAAGATCAAATTAAAACATTAACCAACTCTTTGGAGCAAAAACCGTATATCAAAAGTGAAACGGTAAAATTTGTAAGTAAGGAACAAGTCGCTGAAGAAATGAAAGAAGAATTGGGTGCGATTGATAATACCTTAGATATATTAAATCCATTTTATGATATGATTCATTTTAATATGAATGCGAATTTTATGCAAAGTGATAGCTTGCGGATGATTCGTGAAAATATCATGGAAAATGATTTCGTCAAAGATGTCTTTTATCAAGAATTATTGGTGGATCAGATCAATGATAATTTAAGGAAAATAGGATTAGTTGCCTTGTTTTTAGGGTTGTTTTTTATCATCGTCGCCGTTGTTCTGATTCATAATACGATTAGACTTGCGATGTATTCCAATCGTTTTATTATTAAAAATATGCAACTTGTGGGAGCGACTTGGAAGTTTATTACTAAACCGTATTTGGTCAAATCAATCTTTAATGGTTTATCAAGTGGGATCATTGCGATTGGACTTTTATTAGTTTTGGTTTTTGTGATAAATCTTCAATTTCCGGAATTGCGATTAGATATTTGGGTAGAAGATATACTGGGATTAGGATTAGTGATGGTGGGGTTAATTCTTTTGGGTATTTTCATTTGTTATACAAGTACCTATTTTGTCGTTAGCAGATATCTAAAAATGCGATTAGACGATTTGTATTAAAAAATGTAATTATATCGCCTCCTTGACCGAGTTCCTACATATTCTGGAGGCAGTTTATAGAAAAATAATATTTAAAATATGAGCAAAAGTAAGTCAAAGAAAAAAGTTGTAGTTGGTAAAAAAGGAGAGAATAGTAACGCTACCAAAATAGCTGTTACAACTTCACGAAGAACAAGAAGTTCTAATGATTCAAATAAACAAGAAGCTTTACTTTTTGAAAAGCCTAATTTTACCTATATCATTGGTGGAGCTATTTTGGTATTTGTAGGAATGATGATGATGTTAGGTGGTGGCATGCCTGATCCAAATACTTGGGATCCTAATATTATTTATTCTCCAAGAATTACAATAGTTGGTCCGGTGCTTATTTTAGCAGGATTGATTATGGAAATATATGCTATTTTCAAAAAGTAATTATATCCTCTTTTTGCAAAATCTTCTTTATCTAATTGGGTAAAGAAGATTTTGTGTTTTATAAACTGAAATCATACTTTATTGATAATCAATTATTTATGATTTTTTTTGTTTAAAAATTATAATCAAAATTCATGAGTGATCTTCTCGAAGCCATTCTTTTAGGTATTATTCAAGGTTTGACAGAGTTCCTTCCAGTCAGCAGTAGTGGGCATTTAGAGTTAGCCAAAGTGATGTTTGGCTATAGTGCTTCTGCGGAAGAGAGTATGTTGTTGACAGTAATCTTGCATGCTGCAACCGCATTGAGTACCATTGTTGTCTTTCGGAATGAAATCATTGAAATTATCAAGGGCTTATTCAGTTGGGAAAAAGAACAAGTAGAATTTTCTGGAAAAATTATATTATCCATGATTCCTGCTGCGGTGGTCGGTATTCTTTTTGACGAGCAGATGGAAGCACTTTTTGATCGACAAATTTTGTTGGTAGGGTTGATGTTAGTGTTGACTGGAGCACTTTTATTCCTTGCGGATCGAGCAAAAAATACGAATAAAAAAGTGGGTTGGAGTAATGCCTTTATCATTGGTCTGTCTCAGATGGTAGCTATTCTTCCTGGAATATCAAGATCTGGAGCAACGATTTCTACTTCAGTACTTTTGGGAATTGATCGGACTCGAGCTGCGAAATTTTCATTCTTAATGGTGGTACCATTGATTTTAGGAAAAATGGCCAAAGATATTCTAAGTGGTGATATTTCCTATGAGTCAAGTGACTTAGTTCCGTTGTTAGCAGGCTTTGCAGCAGCATTTGTAACAGGATTAGTGGCTTGTACTTGGATGATTGCTTTGGTCAAAAGAAGTAAATTGTCCTACTTTGCTTACTATTGTTTTGCTGTGGCGGCTGTCGCAATTGCCAAAGGATTAGGTTGGTTTTAATTTAAATTAGAATCTAGAGAAATTTATCTAGGTTGAAAAAATAAAGAAATGTCTGAATTTTCCCCTCCATATGATTTCAAAGCTGGTGCGGTGTTATTGGTGAATAAGCCATTGACGTGGACTTCTTTTGATGTGGTAAATAAACTTCGGTACACCATCAAAAAGCACTTGGATGTTAAAAAAATAAAGGTGGGACACGCTGGGACACTTGATCCATTGGCAACGGGTTTATTAATTATTTGTACAGGAAAATTTACCAAACGACTTGAATCATTTCAAGCTCAAAAGAAAGAATACACCGGAAGTTTTTTATTAGGAAAAACGACTGCTTCCTTTGATGCGGAGCATGAACCTGATGCGACTTATCCAACAGAACATATCTCTCCAGAATTACTAGAAAAGGCCAGACAAAAGTTTGAAGGGGACTTGGAACAATATCCACCTCAATTTTCAGCTATTAAGGTGGATGGAGTACCTCTTTATAAGTCTGCTCGGAAAGGTGAAAAAATTGAAGTGAAACCGCGGCCAGTTCATATTTATAAATTTGAGATTGATTCAACGAATTTTCCAACGGTTGATTTTTATGTTGATGTGAGTAAGGGAACTTACATTAGATCTTTAGCTCATGATTTTGGGAAAGCGGTGGAAAGTGGAGCTTATTTAACTAAATTATGTCGGACTTCGATTGGAGATTTTAAATTAGAAGATGCTTGGGAATTGGAAGATTTACTCGAACACATCAATAATTTAGAATCTATTTACTCTAAAGAATAAATTAAAAAAACGGTCACATTAAATAATGTTTCCGCTTTTCTATTGGAATTAATAATCTGTAAAAAAAACAAATTGCCTGCTAAATGAATAGCAGACAATTATTGTTTTAAATTTAAAAGTGAATTTCTCCATCTTTTAAAAGTGTAGTTTTTCCAACTAGCATGGAAC
>CAYGRM010000518.1:0-3948 GCA_964352225.1 uncultured Saprospiraceae bacterium
CAATTTATTTACCAAATTTTAAAGTCGATATTTTTCAATAAAAATCAGCACTTTGATATGGTATAATGTTAGAGTTAAAACATATGTTATTTCAATAATAACAACCGCTTTCTCTCAAACGGGATGCAAATATACGATCATTATTTTAACTTCCAAATGTTTTAAAAGAAAAAACATACTTTTTTTAAAAAAAATGAAACTTTTTTTTCTTTTCTAACGTGCCTTTTTCTTTTTCTAGTTTTTCCAACCTCCATAGCCTACTTTTAGGTCGTAAACTTCTTGAAAACCAAGCCCTTTCATTTTATTCAAGGCCTTTCCGCTTCGCCCACCTTTTTGGCAAAAAATAAAAACAGGCTTAGTTTTATCTAATTTGGATATTTCTGTTACAAAGTTCGAATCGTTCCAGTTAATGTTTTTTGCATTTCCAATTGTTCCTGCTTCATATTCTGAAGGAGTACGGACATCTATTAAAATGTGATCTGTTTTCTCTTGCATTTTTTTTTCAAAATCAGCTTTAGATATCGATTCAAAAATCCCACTTGCTGTTGAATTTTCGGTAGAATTATTTTGGCAAGCTGACAATATAAAAATTGAGAGCAGCACAGGTATTATGTTTTTCATTTCCATTTCTTATTTAATAAAGTGAATAAAAAATCCTCAGCCAACGTAACCGTTAACTGAGGATTAATAATTTTATATAAAAACTTGATTAATCAAGCTAATTACATTTTACCGCCTTTATGCTCATCTTGCCATTTTTCCAATTCCTCCCATTTCCCTTCAGCAGCTAGTCCAGCTTGTAAAGGCCAAGAAGTTGGATCATGCATTTGATATCGGCTTCCTGCTGTAACCAAAATTTCTTTGATTGATTCAGGAGATGCAGCTGCTACTGCCGACCAAGTTTTCAAACCACCTTCTTTCATTAATGACTCAATCTTTGGTCCAACACCTTCGATTTTTTTCAAATCATCCTCAGCAGTATCTGCATCAGCAGCTGGAGTTTCAACAGCAGTTTCGACTGCCTCTTCAACAACTACTTCTGGTGTTGGTTCTGCCTCAACAGCTGGTACTTCAGCAACGGTTTCTTCAACTACAGTTTCTGGAGCTTCTTCTTTCTCCGTCTTCAATGGCGGAGGAGTAAAGTTTGCTTTGTCTCCAGCTAATTGCTGCTTTAAAGCATCAAATCCAGCTAATTCACCTAAAGTTGCTCTTTCAACTTTTGATTGTTGTTTTTGAATCGCTTGAGTAGTCTCATTTCGAACTTGTTGTTTCTCTTGACGTACAGATTCGTCAGCTTCTCTTTTGATATCCTCTAAGTAACGTAAGTGAGAAACTAAAATTCGCTTATCATCTCTATTGAATTCAATGACTTTTACAGTTAATGCTTCTTCAACATTTGCTAATTTTCCATCGTCTTTTCTAACGTGCTTGATTGGGGCAAATGCTTCCAAACCGTATGGTAACTGAACGATCGCACCTCTGTCATCTCTTCTTACAACTGTAGCTTCATGGTAAGAACCGACTGGAAATACTTGTTCGAAAGTATCCCAAGGATTCTCTTCAATTTGCTTGTGTCCAAGAGAAAGTTTACGGTGATCTTTATCAATGTCCAAAATTACAACATCGATATCGTTTCCGATTTTTGTAAATTCAGATGGGTGAGAGAATCGTTTTGTCCAAGACAAATCAGAAATGTGAACCATTCCTCCGATACCTTCTTCCAATTCAACAAATACACCATAAGGAGTCAAGTTTTTCACTTTACCTGTGTGACGACTGTCTTTAGGGAATTGTTTTTCGATTACACTCCATGGATCATCAGTTAATTGCTTAACAGATAACGACATTTTACGATCTTCTCGATCAATAGTCACTACTTTTGCTTCATATTCCTGACCTAATTTGAAGAAATCTCTAGCGTTAACTGGTTGATTACTCCAAGTCACCTCAGATACGTGAATCAAACCTTCAACTCCTGGTTGGATTTCAAGGAATGCACCGTAGTCTTCGATATTAACGATCTTACCTTTAACAGAAGAACCTTCAGTAACTGCAGCATCCAAAACTTCCCAAGGATGTGGTTGTAATTGTTTCAAACCTAATGAAATACGTTTTTTGTTTTCATCAAAGTCTAATACTACAACATTGATTTTTTGGTTCAATGCTAAAATTTCGCTTGGGTGTGAAATACGTCCCCATGAAATATCTGTGATATACAATAAACCATCTACACCTCCTAAGTCCAAGAATGCTCCAAAGTCCGTGATATTTTTCACTAAACCTTCTAACACTTGTCCTTTCTCTAGGCTTCCGATGATTGCATCTCTTTGCTCCGCTAAATCACTTTCGATCAATGCTTTGTGAGATACTACTGCATTTTTAATTACTTCATTGATTTTAACTACTTTGAATTCCATTGTTTTACCAACGTATGCATCGTAATCAATGATAGGTTTGATATCAATTTGAGATCCTGGAAGGAATGTTTCCAATCCACCTGCATCTACAATTAATCCACCTTTAGTTTTACTAACAACGTTACCTTTAATAATAGTACCGTTTTTGTATGAATCAACAATACTCTCCCAAGCACGTAATAATTTCGCTTTTCTTCGAGAAAGAATTAATTGACCTCTGCTATCTTCTTGCTGCTCGACATATACCTCAACCATATCTCCGATAGCCAAATCTGGCATATCTCGGAATTCAGACAATGATAACAAACCATCTGATTTGTAATTAATGTCTAACACTACGTCACCGCTATTAATAGATGATACTTTTCCTTTTACGATTTCATTTTCTAAAACCGAAGTCAAAGTTGACTCGTATTCTGCTAGGTATTTTGCTTTTTCTTCGTCTGTGTAAGGAGACGCAAGACCGTTTCCTAATTCCCAATCGAAGTCATCGTGGGGAGTTGTGAATTGGTCTTCTTTCTCTTCAACCAATTCTTCTAATGCAATTTTATCAACGCTTGTATCTTCAGTATTTTCTACTGCCGCCGCGTCTTTAACTTCCTCTTCTGAAGTTTCTTTTAGATTCTTGTCATCTGACATATTTGAATCTTTGATTTGTAATACCTATTGTTTTTCTGATTTTTATGTAAATCGTTGAAAATCAACGGTATGTGGTTAAGTAATTATTTTAGCGGCGCAAAGGTAAGGAAATTATATCTATAAAAGAAAAAATAAATACTTTTTTACACTTCACAAATCAAGGCAGTTCTTAGTAACTTATTCGCAAATTTCATCAATCCATTTTTGATCAATTTTGCCAAATTCATTGATGTGGAAAACGGCACCTATCACACATCCATTCTCTCCTACTGAGTCCACTAAATATCGATAATCAAATCCCATGTCGATGGGTTCACCCAAAATATTTTTCACAAACAACGTGTCAACATCTAGCTCTATTAATTCAACCACTTTTTGGAGACTTTTAAAATCATTATGAGCTTGAAAGTGATGTCCGTGAGTTACTAGTTCACTTGATGTTTGGCAAGAAGAAAACAATAGTACAAGAATTACTGTCTTAAATAAATTTTTCATGATTTTGATTTTTCGCAAAAATAACAATTGATTTTCTCTTTAATACAAAAACCTCTATAATCGTAAGACTACAGAGGTTTTTTACTTTGCTAATTGAGAGACTGTTTTGAATTATGTCGCTAATTTTTACTTCCTACTATCCGAATGGTGGTGGATCACTTTTTACTTGATTTCCCCATGGTGGTGGATCGCTTGCTCCTCCTTTTATAGTTGCTAATCCTTTTTTATTGATTACTTGTGTTGTATTTATTTTGCTTGCGAAGTTTGATAAATTTTTCATGTTCTTGTTTTTTTAGTGTTTGTAAAAACTTTTATTTTTTTAAATGCTTTCCATTCCTAGATTCCGAATGGTGGTGGATCACTTTTTACTTGATTTCCCCATGGTGGTGGATCGCTT
>CAYGRM010000519.1:0-3894 GCA_964352225.1 uncultured Saprospiraceae bacterium
TCCACAATTCCTGGATCATCTCTTTTTCAAATAAAGAAGAAGCTCCTGTTCTCTGGAGAATAATTGTTCTAAAATATTCATTCATAAGGCATCAAAGATAATTATCATTTGGGAACTAATTTCCGAATTTTTCTAAAGAAGCTAATAGTCTGAGTTTAGTTGTTAGAAGGTATTCTAAGTTCTAAGAGATCTAAAATATTATGTTTTTCCAAAGTTGCTATAGTTTGATAGACCTATTCGATTTCCTCATTTCTATTTACTTTTATTAGAAATTGTTTGATTTAAGTAAAAGAGAAATGTTAAGCATGCTAGCCGTTCCTTGCAACTTATTGTCAATAAGCGGAGACTTACATTCAACTTATAAATGCAACTTTTTATTTAAAATACACCATTTGTATAACTATTTGAACCATTAGTGCTTATTAGGAATTACGATTTTGAGGAAATTTGTGAATGATAAAACCATTATTTATTTACTAAAATTCTCAACCATGAAAACAATTTTAATATCCTTTCTCATCTTAGTTTTTTTCATTTCTAGTTATTCCCAAAACAAAATTTACGTAAACCAGACCGCAACAGGTGCCAATAATGGTAGCTCTTGGATAGATGCTTATACAGATTTACAAGATGCACTTCCGGCCAATGAAGGTGATACTATTTGGGTAGCTCAAGGAACATATTATCCAGATACACTAGATGGAAATACTTTTGCTTCCTTCACTCTATCCAATAATGTTCATCTTCTTGGCGGATTCAATGGAACAGAACCGAATGCTAATGAACGTAACCCCTTACTCTATGAAACTATTCTTTCGGGTGATCTAAATATGGATGATGTGGATAATGATTTTACAACGAATAAGGATGATAATGTGATGACAGTAGTCAACATTGGATCATCTATCACAAATGCAACAGAGGTGGATGGATTTACCATCCAGAATGGATATGCAGATGGAGTATCCAATAATCAAGAACAAAAGGGAGCTGGAATTTATTCTGCTGGAAGTCCTGTAATAAAACATTGTATTTTCAACCAGAACTATGCTATAGGAAATGGAGGAGCCATTTCTCAAAATTTTGGATCCGGAGAGTTAGTTTTGGAAAGTTGTTCGTTTGAAAATAATGCTTCCCGTGATGGTGGAGGGGTGAGTTTATGGAGAGCAGATTTTGAAATTAGCAATTGCCATTTTCAAGGAAATTACACTTTTGACGGAACCTATCAAGCGAATGGAGGTGGAATACGGATTGCCAGTTCAAGTGGAACTGTACAAGGCTGCACCTTCAAAGAAAATCAAGCATTTGATTATGGAGGAGGTATGCTTGTTTGGTATCCTAACGCGACCTATAATTTAGAGGTAGAGGTAATCAATTGTGTATTTGAGAATAATTTAGCGGGCATTCAAAGTGGAGGCTTAGCATTCGCAGCATTTGGAAGTTCAGGTACCATGCTAGTTGACAGTTGTCAATTTAAGGAAAATACAGCTACAGGAGGAAGTGGGCTTGCGGCAGATTTGAGAGGAGCTTATTCTAACTTTACTATGACGAATACTGATTTTTCTGAAAATAATACCACACAATATTATGGGATCGCAAATATTACTAGTTATGATGGAACAATTGGATCAGTTACAATAGATAATTGTAATTTTTATAACAATAATTCTATTTATTCCGCGGGATTGGAAGTCGGTAGCGGTAATAGTGGAGACAATTATGATTTTTTCATTTCCAATTGTTCTTTCCTTAATAATCATGCTACCACCTTTGGAGGAGCTTTAGATATATGGGGAGTTGAAGGAGCCACTCCGACTTTTGAGATTGAAAACTGTTTAATTGAAGGAAATAGTGCTGGTGAAAAGGCAGGAGGATTCTGGGTAGATGTCGTCGGAGATCTTCAAGCAACGATGAAAAACTGCAAAATCATTGGAAATGAAAGCCCTCAGGGAGCAGCTATTGATATTTTTCAATATGATTTAGGTACTAATGTATATCCTGAAAGTGCTCAATTGGTTTTTGAAAATTGTCTAGTGGCGGAAAATACAAGTAGCGATGGAATTATTTCAATTGATTCCTTTCCAAGTGTTAATTTCCTCAACTGTACAATTGCCAAAAATGAAGGAACAGGAATAATCAATAGAGAATTGGCAAATGTGTTTCTTCAAAATACTATCCTTCACAACGTCGGTCTTATGGAAATAGAGACTCAATCAACCAACTCTTCTGTAGTTTCATTGGGAGGGAACCTTTTACGTGATAATTCTCTAGGCACAGATGCTCTCTTTACCGATCATGGAAATTCTGATCCATTGTTTGATGGGACTGGTGATCTTTGTAATAAATATCAACTTACCGAGGATAGCCCAGCCATAGGATATGGAGTGCCATGGACGAATCAATCTAGCCTTGATTTATGTGGAAACGAAAGAGATTTCGGCGGGCAAATAGATATTGGAGCAATTGAAAGTTCATTCCCAGGGACACCAGTTAAAGACGTAATTGCCGAGAATTTAAAATTATCCCCTAACCCAGCAACCGATTTTATAACAATAGATTTACCAAAAGACTTCCAAGGAGATTTTGTAGCAAACATCTTTGATACGCAAGGAAAATTGGTGAGTACTCAAACCATGTCTCATAAAGAAAATATTAATATCCAAATACTAACCTCGGGTGTCTATTCTATCAAAATAGTTAACGATCGAAAAGTTTATATTGGAAGATTTATTAAATCATAATCCCCTTTAAAATCAAATCCAATAAAACGACACCCTTCAGTCCCGGCAATTCTTGTCGGGACTATTTTCATTTTCTGATAATGATTTTTTATTTTTAAAAATAAAAAACCAAATGTGATAACATTATTACGACATATTAATCTTTACATTTTGTCTCCTAATTTTTTTATTGTGAGCTTACTATGTCTTAGTATAATCCATCCTTCTCTCGCACAAAAAAAAAACCTTTCTCAACAAAGTATTCCTGAAGTAATTTCAACGACTACCTGTCGTGATATTTTGGAAGACCAATATGGTTTCCTTTGGTTTGGGGGCGAAGGATTGAAAAAATATAATGGGTATAATTCAAAAAACTATCAGGCAAATGTGGATTCCATTTCATTGGGTGATGTGTATGCACTACTGGAAGATAGAAATGGAATCATTTGGATTGGGACTTCGACTGGACTGTTTCAATACCATCGAACTACAGATGAAGTTGTTCCAAAGTTTTTCAATCAATTAAAAAACAAAAGAGGAGTCAACTCCAAAATTGCATCACTTTTTGAAGACTCCAAAGGAAGAATCTGGTTGGGAGGAGATGATAATTTATTTGTCATAAATAATTTATCTAAACTAGAAATTAAAACAATTATAGGTCTAGACATCGAGCCTACGAATCAATTTTTCACAGGAATACATTGTATTCGTGAAAACAAAGAAGGGAAAATATTTGCAGGAACCACAATCGGACTTTGGGAAATTAAAGAAGACTTTTCCATCAAATTATTTCAACCAGCGGATTATAAAGATAACTCCAAAAAATTTAGAATAATTGACATTGAAATAGGCGAGCAAGATACCATTTGGATGGCCGGAGTTGCAGGTCTCTGGACATTTGAAACTAAAAGTCACAAGCTTTCAAAATATGAAATTCCAGATATCCAACTGGAATCTACTCGTGATATTTTCATTGATAAAAAAAAACAAATTTGGTTAGCTGATCCCAATGACATTTACCTTCGTTCTTCTGAAGGAGCTTTTAAAAAACACCCTTTTTCCAGCCAATCGCATACTGTTTCTACCAGAGAAATTTTTAAGGATAGATTTGGAAACATAATTATTGCTACCAGTTTTAATGTTTTGAAATATGAATCTGCTTACCATGAAATGC
>CAYGRM010000520.1:0-3894 GCA_964352225.1 uncultured Saprospiraceae bacterium
TATTAATATTGATAAACGAAGTCGGAAAGTAATCTCCGTGGTTGGAAAATGGCACCTCAAACGGGAAGCTGATTTAGGAGATTTGGAAGGACACTTTTTATTGATCTTGAAAAAGATAAAAGGAAAATGGCTGATCGTTGCAGATCATTCGAGTTAAACAGTTTTCAGTAGGCAGCCTGTAAACTGCCTACTGAAAACTTCCTACTAATTATGTTCCACAACAACCTGACGAAGGATCAAACCACGTTCTGCTTTTTCTTCCCAAGGAATATTATTGCAGTATGCTAATCCTGAATTATCACCTCCACAAGCTGAACTAGAAATAGTACATTGCGTATCTAGAATTTTCATTTCTTTATAAATCAACCCAACTCCTCTTGCATATTTTTCAATAGAAACTCGATGATTTATTTTATTTTCACTTGGTTCAGATTGGATCACAGTCGCCACCGAATCAAACATAATTCCATTAAACTCCTCTGCAATATCAACTGATTCGTACTCATATTGATCTGACCAATGTTTGTAAAAATCAATGGTTTCCCCTCCAATAACTATTGTGGTGTCTTGAAAGAATGTATTCCCATTCCACGATGTTCCTTCTCTAATTGGAAAAACAACTTTGATAAATCTTAAATTCTCCTCGACTCTTTCGACTTGAGTTTCCGTTTTTTTAGTATTCCAAACATCAGTTACTTGCCAAGGACCATTTTGATTTTGACTCGTAAATCTTTCAATGATATAATTGACAGTTCCTGTATTGTCTTCAAAAATATCAACTATTTCTTCTCTTAAAAAGTGGCTAGCAGTATCTTGAATAAAAATACATTCACTTCCACTTTGCCCTCGGTAAACTATTGAATCTAATTGGTAAGTGATATATTTCCCTATCTCAAGTGGATAATATTCATAGCCTTTTTTTAAGCTCAAATTCTCTGCGACAGTATTTTCATTACATGAATATTGAGTAAAACTCAAAACAGCGAAAGCAAAAAATAGTAATATTTTATTTTTCATAATTCTGAAACGATGGGTGGAATGGAATTATTAAACTATCCCACATTTTATAATTTTTTCAAATAAAAACAAAAAATAATATGTGGCAAAAAATACTCCAACTTTTGAAGAGATCGCTTCGCTGTCAGAGGTCAGATCGGTCGCTTTGCTCCTTGTCAGAAGTCAGACTGACGATACTTCGCGAAGGGATAAAATTTTTAGAATCTTAAATTTCGCTTGTAATCGTCAGTCTGACTTCTGACAGTCACCAAAGGTGACGATCTGACCTCTGACAGCGAAGCGATCTCTAATCATTTATTCAAAAAACTACCATAAATCAATCCACCTCCAATCACATCATCTCCTTCATAAAAAACAGCAGATTGTCCTGGCGCAACTCCTCGAACATTAGCTAAAAAGTCAACCTCAATTTTTCCATTTCCATCATTCTTCAATGTGGATAAAACTCCTGGATCGTTGTATCGAATTTGAGTAACTGCTTCAAATCCATCTGGAATGGATTCATATTTCATAGAGTTGATCTGAGAAACAGTCATCCCATTTCGAATCAAATCATCAATTCTTCCAAGAACCACTCGATTGGTTTCAGGTTGAATTTCGGTAACAAACATGGGTTCTCCAAATGCCTTTCCTAGTCCTTTTCGTTGACCAACTGTGTAAAATGGATATCCCCGATGTGTTCCTAAAACTTCTCCTTGAGGACTAATAAATTCTCCACCAGCTACTCTTTCTTCCAATCCTTCTACTCGACGAGTCAAAAACCCACGATAGTCATTATCAGGAACAAAACAAATTTCGTAGCTCTCTCCCTTTTTTGACAAATCCGTATATCCCCAATCAAAAGCCATTTTTCGAACTTCAGGTTTCGTAAATCCTCCTAGCGGAAATTGACTACGATCCAAACATTCTTGACTCAATCCCCACAAAACATAAGATTGATCTTTTCGCTCATCTTTTCCCTTAGTAATAAATTTTCGACCATTTTCCTCTTTTATTTTTGCATAATGTCCCGTTGCAATAAATTCGCAATCAAGGGCATCTGCTCGTTTTAAGAGTGAACTCCATTTGATATGCGTATTACATAACACACATGGATTAGGCGTTCGCCCTGCCAGATACTCATCTACAAAATTATCAATCACATAGTCGCCAAATTCATCTCGAATATCCACAATGAAATGATGAAATCCCATATTTACCGCCACCATCCGAGCATCATTGATTGAATCTAAACTACAGCAACCAGTTTCTTTTTTGTTCCCTCCAGCATTGGCATAATCCCATGTTTTCATAGTGATACCGATCACTTCGTACCCTTCTTCGTGCAACATCATTGCTGCAACCGTACTATCAATTCCACCACTCATGGCTACCAAAACTCTTCCTTTTTTACTCATATTAAAACAATCATTAATTTGAAGTTATTTTTAAATAACTCTAGTTAAAAATCAATACTTCTAGCTTTTTTCAAAAAATAAAAAGATATTTGAGAATAATTTACGAACTTAGATGCTCGTTACTTTAATCTAATCCTTTTATCAACTGTTCTCGAAAAAAACATACTATTTGTAATTCTATTTATTACAGAGCAGTTGAATCCCTTTTTCAACCCACAAAAATACAAAATTTGATGCTTATTGGTTCAAAAAACCATTAGCATTTTGAATGTAGTTTGTTCTACTTCTGAACAGCTTTTGTTGATGAAAGTTGTGTCTCAATAATTTTAAACTTAATTTTAAGAAATACATAATCTAAAAACAGTTTCATTATGAAAACCTATTTCAAACTAACAATATCGATGTTCCTCCTTTTAGGATTTACCGTTACTATGACGGCACAGGATGAACAGTATGGACAAGCTTCCTATTATTCGGATGCTTACCACGGCAAAAAAACTGCAAGTGGTGTAATTTATGACAAAAATAAAATGACTTGTGCTCACAATGACTATGCTTATGGCACGATGCTAAAAGTAACTCATTTGGAAAATAAAAAATCTGTAGTGGTTGAAGTAATTGATCGAGGCCCGTACATCAAAGGTCGTATCGTTGATTTATCTAGAGCTGCTGCCGAAAAAATTGGCTTGGTTCAAGACGGAATCGCTCAAGTAAAAGTAGAGTTGGTTAAGTCTAACTCAGAAAAATTAATTGCCAAAGGAGATAATACTCCTGAAGAATATTCTGTTCCTCCAAATACTAGAAAGTCAGTAGAGGAAACGATCAAAAAAGGGAATGCAAAAATTGCAAGTTCACCAAAACCTGCTGCTAAAACTTCTACTCCTGCAGCAACAAAAGTTGCTGCGAAAAAAGAAGCTCCCGTTGCAAAACCAGCTCCTAAAACAGCTAGCAAAGGTGCAGCAAAAAGATCACTTCCAATGATGAATGGAAAAGATTTTCAAGATGCAGACTTGTATCAGATTTCTATTTTAAAACCTAAGAAAGAAGGTTTTGGGGTTCAAGTAGCTTCGCTTTCTGACTATGATGGTGTTTTGAAAAAAGTAGCTGAATTGCAAGGAAAATGGTTTTCCAATATTTTAATTAGTACTGAAAAAGTAGATCGAGGAAATGATGTTTACAAAATTATTTTGGGACAATTCGAAACTCGGGAGCAAGCAAATGCCTATAAAAAAGACTTGAAGAGTAATAAGAAGATTGAGGGATTTGTGGTGGCTTTGGGTGAAGAATAATTCCTAGTCCGAAAGAAAAAATAAAAAATGGACGTTGAAATTAAATTTCAACGTCCATTTTTTATTTCCCTAAACTAGTGGTCAAAAAAGTCGCTCCATTGAGGCCAATGTCTTTGATCTAAGGAATTTGAATATCGAATATCGAACAAGCTTTCTATATTGCAATAAAAAAAGCTGTTGTATTTTAGTAG
>CAYGRM010000521.1:0-3887 GCA_964352225.1 uncultured Saprospiraceae bacterium
AGTCAAGAGAATAAATCCAGCACATTTTTTATAAATAAATATTTTATAAAATTCCAGATCGAATAATTAGTACTTGACAGAATTAAAGAATAATTTTGTTTTATGAAAAAACACAATGATCAACGCATTGATGAGGTTTTAAAAAACTTAGTCGGTGGATATAAGCATAAATCGAAACTTTATAAAAATAAATTAGCTACCACTTGGGAAGCGTTAATGGGTGCAACCATTTCAAAATATACTTCAAGAATATCTATTCGTAACAAAAAATTATTCGTTACCATAGATTCGGCTCCATTGAAACAAGAACTTTCTTTTGCGAAGGATAAAATAAAAAACTTGATGAATGAAGAGCTGGGAGAGAATTATATTGATGAGGTAGTGATTCGGTAACCTCAAGATTGGATTTTATCCAAAATAAAAAAAGTGCGTAAATGTATTGTTACAATTACGCACTTTTTTTATAGTAAAAAACCAAAATTCAATCAATCTGGACTTTTTGCTTGACTGATTTTTTCTTTTTTAGTTTTTTTTTGACATCAATTCTTCCACTTGGTCAGCTTCGATTAATTCTTTCAGACTTTTTTTATCCAAAGGATCAACATCGACAGTTCCTATAATTTTTAAAGAAGTTCTTCGATTTCGTTGATGTTCTCTTTCCGTACAATTTACGCCATTTGTGCACCGATTGACTAGCTGCTCTTCTCCATATCCTTTAGCTTGTAATCTTTCCAAATTGATTCCATCAGTAGCCGCTAAGTACTCCGCAGCAGCTTTGGCTCTTCTTCTTGACAATAACATATTATAATCATCATTTCCACGAGCGTCAGTATGGGATCCTAGCTCTACGATGACATGTTGGTTATCTTTCAAAATTGTTTTTAACTTATCTAATTCAGCTGCTGCATCAGGTCTGATATTCCATTTATCGAAATTGTAATAAATATCCTCAATATCATAAGTTTTATTTATTTTGATCGGTTCCATATCAATGTTAGCTAAAAAAGTTCCCATTTCATTTCCGTCAGTCATTACTTCAGAAACACCGGTCATACTCAATCCATCAAAACAAAGGATACAGCTGTCAACATTGACGTAGGCTTCAATTCTTTTATTAAAGTATCCTTTTTTTCGAATCATAATCGTGTAGTGATTTCCTTTTTCAAAGAAGAAGTTAAACACAGGAGCAGGGTGCTCCAATAGCACTAATTCTTCTTTTCGAGTAGTATTGTTATACACTTCGATTCTTGCACTATCGATAGAATTCAAAAGAGCAGTTCCATTGTCTCTCGACTCAGCCATGGTTACATCAAAGATATATCCTGGCTTATGTTCCATTTCTATTTTTACGAATACTTTTTTGGCATCTTTCAAGCCAATAGTAGATACGATATCTTCAGAATCAATATAGTTTTTATGATGTACGACGACTAGGTATTTTTTTCCTTTCGGAACGGTTACCGCAAATGCGCCTTCCATTCCAGTTGTCATGCTTGTTTGAAGTTCATTGGTCACGTGGTCTAAGATTTTGACCTCAGCACCTCGAACCAAACCGCGATTGTTTTCAGCATAAACATAGCCTTCCAATAAGACAGTATTCTGGGCGCCAACAAATACGCAGAGCAACGACAAAATAAGAGTGGTTTTTATTTTTAACGTTAGCATGGTGATTATTAATATTTGAATGTAGAGTTATATAATATGTTATAAATGCATTAGTAGTTAGTTGAATATCAGTTACTTATGTAAGTGTTAGACTAAAGTTATTGACTTTTAAACTAAAAATCCAGTAGGTTCCTAAAGTTGCTGGAACCGTAGAAATTCAAAATTATAAGCCAAAACCTATTTCATATTATTAATAATTGAAATAGAAAATATAAAAATATCTTGAAGGTGAAACACTCAAAAAAGAAAGGACAATTCAGATACCACGGGGCTATAAAATATCTTTTTGAGCAGTTAAAAACCTGATTGAAAATCTTAGGAAAGGTGATTGAAATCTGTCTAGGAACACTTAAGATACATTAAGTATTTCAATCATCTGTTGAAAAACATATCAAGGATAATGCCAATATGTTTGAATAGAGATTCTAATTGATTTTCACTTAAAAAACATTTATTTGAAATGCTTTTATTTTGGTTCTAAATGAATTCACTTGGTTAATTATAAATAGTTATTGAGTTATTAGTTCTCAAGTTATTTCCAATATGGTACTTCTATAAATTGTAAGACTAATAACTCATTAACCAATAACTTAATAACCAAATGAAATCATCTAGAACCTTTATTTTTAAAGAACTGCACTATTTTACTAATGAATTCTTGTATTTTGCAAAAAAAATAAATCAATGACTTTTAATATTCCAGATACGGATCAGCCTCGAGTTGTTATTGTAGGGGCAGGATTCGGAGGACTAAGTTTAGCTCGAAAATTAGCCAAAACTAATTATCAAGTTATTTTAATTGATAAGAATAACTACCATCAATTTCAACCATTATTTTATCAAGTTGCAATGGCTGGCTTGGAACCTAGTTCAATCTCTTTTCCCTTGCGTAAGGTTTTTCAAAGACAGAAGAATGTTTATATTCGAGTGACTGAAGTAACAGAAATTGATGCGGAGAACAATGAAATTAGGACTCCTCTTGGAAAATTAAAATATGATCAATTAGTAATAGCAATTGGAGCAAAGACTAACTTTTTTGGCAATAAAAATTTAGAGAAAAAGTGTATTTCTATGAAGTCAGTTTCGGAAGCACTATACCTGCGAAATCGAATTCTTTCCGACTATGAGAAAGCAATCTCCACAACTGATTTTAATAAAAGACAAGGTCTGATAGACATTGCTATTGTTGGGGGAGGCCCAACTGGGGTGGAAGTAGCAGGTGCCCTAGCAGAGATGAAAAAATATATCATACCAAAGGAATATAAAGAGTTAGATTTTAAAGAAATTGATATTTATCTAATTCAAAGTTCTTCTTCTTTACTCCAAGGAATGTCCTCGGAAGCTTCCGAAGGAGCCAAAGGATTTTTAGAAAATTTAGGAGTGAAAGTAATATTGGGTAAAAGAGTAATGGACTTTGATGGGGAGTATGTGTACCTCGCAGATGATTCCAAAATCCAAGCTCAAAAAGTTATTTGGGCAGCAGGTATAACAGGGAACACTTTAAAAGGATTGCCTGATGGAACATTAACTTATGGCAACAGATTAAAGGTGAATCGGTATAATCAGGTGGAAGGATTTGCTAACATATATGCTATAGGAGATATTGCTTACATGGAGGAAGAAAATTATCCAAAGGGGCATCCGCAAGTTGCTCAAGTCGCTACTCAACAAGCTAAACTGCTCTCAGAAAATTTGAAAAATAAATTAAATGGAAAAGAGTTTGAGCAATTTTTTTATAAAGATTTAGGGTCAATGGCGACCATTGGAAGAAATAGAGCAGTCGTGGATTTACCTAGATTTAAATTTAAAGGTTTTTTTGCATGGATTGTTTGGCTAATTGTTCATCTGTTTGCTTTAATTGGGGTAAAGAATAAAATATTCGTTTTTCTAAATTGGGTTTGGAATTATTTTACCTATGATCAATCTCTTCGTTTGATCATAAAACCAAAGGTCAAAAATGAAGAGTAAACTCTTTTGTCAATAAAAAATTAGAATATTTATGTATTAAAAAGAAAAGAGTAGTTGATAATTAAATCAACTACTCCATAATGATAACTAACACACGCCCTATATTTTTTGTCAATATTGCTTTATTAAATTTTTTTAATCAAATAATAAAGCTGGTACAAAATTCATTTTAAAATATGTCAAATTCAAGTTGAAGGTTACTACAAAAGCACTACGTATAGTTTTTTTTTGAAAGTGAAAACTAACATATATGC
>CAYGRM010000522.1:0-3875 GCA_964352225.1 uncultured Saprospiraceae bacterium
GAAAAATAACATTTTTATTAAATTTAGTTTTCTAAAAATATAAACTCATTTCTAAAATCCTTTCACCTTATAATACCTAAAAATAAACAACATTTTTTTAAATCAATAAACGTTAAATATCTATGTTAAATTCAGCCTCTCTAAAAACGTCAATAGTCGTTTTATTTTTTTTATTTTTCAACTCTTCTATTTTTTCTCAAGCTAAGAAA
Source organism: uncultured Saprospiraceae bacterium (assembly GCA_964352225.1). GTDB lineage: Bacteria > Bacteroidota > Bacteroidia > Chitinophagales > Saprospiraceae > CAJQQY01. The sequence continues at coordinate 210 of CAYGRM010000522.1, forward strand.
GAACCTAAATTCGGGAAAATCAGTCTCGAACAATTACAAAAAACAGCGGATGAAAAGTTTCCAGATGCACATGCTGTAGTACTATTTGATTATGGAACTACTTACTATCGTTTTTTACCAAACGCAGGTTTAAGACTTAATACTGAGAGACATGTTGCCATCCAGTTTTTTGACAATACGAAATTTGATTTAGCGACATTTGAAATCTATCTCTATCACAATACTAGAAATAAAGAGAAACTTGAACAGGTCAAAGGATATACTTATAACCTTGTAGATGGAAAGCTTGATCGAGTGAAATTTTCTAAAAAAGAAATTATCAATGAAGAAATTCATGATAATCTTGATGTCAAAAAAATCACCATGCCAAATGTAAAAGAAGGTTCCATCATTGAATTGAAGTACAATGTTGCCTCCGATTATGTATCTTCTATGGATCCTTGGTATTTCCAACAATCAATTCCTACTCGATATAGTGAATATAATATTGAGATTCCAGAGTTCTTTACTTTTAATAAAAACATGGTTGGTTATTTTGCTCCTTTTACAAAAAAGAGACAAGAAACAAGCATGAATGATTTCAGAGTTTTCAATGAAGGTTGGGTAATGACAGACCTTCCCGCTTTTGAAGAAGAAGAATATATGAGGTCATATAAAAACTATATTTCTAAAATAGACTTCGAATTAAAATCAATTCAAATTCCTTTTGGTCCAGTAGAATATTATACTAAATCTTGGGAGGAGATCAGTAATGATTTGATGGAAAATAAATACTTCGGAGGAAATTTAGATGACGTTAAAAGTGCCAAAATCGTGGACATAGTCGAAAAATATGATAGTGGAAGTGACGAAGAAAAAATGCTAGGAATTTACGAGCATGTCAAAAAAAGTATGAAATGGAATGGACGTAATAATAAATATAGCCGATCAGGTATATCCAAAGCATTGAAAAATGGAAGTGGAAATTCTGGAGATATTAATTTAGTATTAATTTCTACTTTAAGGAATGCTGGCTTTCAAGTTGACCCAGTAGTATTGAGCACTCGTGACAATGGAATGCTCCCGATGACTCACCCCTCTACAGATAATTTGAATTACGTTATTGCCGCAGTTAATCTTGATGGAAAAATGATCTATCTAGATGCAACTGATGATTTTTATCCTGCAGGTATTTTGCCTTTAAGATGTTTTAATGGGACTGCTATCGTTTTGAAAAAAGATAAAACAGAACTCATTCGAGAATTAAAACCTAGCTCAAAATATAAATCAGTCACTCAAAATAAATTGACGATGACTCCTGATGGAACATTGGAAGGAGTTGTCAAAAAAACAAAATCGGGCTACTCCGCCATTAACTTTAGAAAAGTATATTCACAAGCAGACAACGAAGATGCCTTTCTTGAAAACATTCAAAACAAACAGGAAGGCTTAACCATTGAAAGTCATACCATTAAAAATATGAATGATCCTTACAAAAGTATTAAAGAAGAATATCAAGTAACTCTTGAAGATAAAACCGAAATGGCTGGTGATCTTATTTATCTAAATCCAATGCTCTATAATGCTTATTCGGAAAATCCTTTTAAACTAGAAAAGCGGGATTATCCAGTTGATTATGCTATTCCTATCGAAGAAACTTATATGTTTCAATTTACGCTTCCTGAAGGTTACACCGTTGAATCTATGCCTGAAAAAGTCTTAGTTGGTTTACCCGAAAAAGCTACTTCGTTTTCTTATAATGCTAAAAAAATGGGAGACATGATTACAGTTATTAGTCGAATAAAAATCAATAAAACACTATTTTTAGAAGGTGAATATGAGGCGTTAAAAGAATTTTATAATTTGATTATAAAAAAACATACCGAGCAAATTGTTTTAAAAAAATCGTAGTCTTAGGTTCTTTAATTTTGGTTCTAGATGATTTCATTTGATTATTAAGTTATGGGTTAATAAGTTATTAGTCATACTAATTTATTTAATCACCATTTTGAAAATAATTTAATAACCAATAACCTAATAACTATTTATCCATGACCAAATGAATTCATTTAGAACCTTAATTTTCTTACTTCAAAATAATTTGAAGTAAGAAAATTTTCCAAAAAAATTATTGTTATGAAAAAAAACGTTTTTCCTCTTTTTGAATTTGTCTTAGTGATAACTTTATTTAATGTTCCTCTTTTTGCCAAAAGCACTCCTACTCTCTTGAGTGATCATAATTATTCTATTAAAAATATTCCTTCTGAATTATTAATAGATGCCAATGCAGTAGTGAGAATGGATTACACTTCTTTCGAATTAAAGTCGAAAAAGAATGCTACCCTTACTCGAAAATATGCGATTACCATTCTTAATAAAAATGCAGATAGTTATGCTCAGTTCAGCGAATACTATGATGATTTTACTAAAATAAAATCCATCAAAGGAGTGATCTATGATCAAAATGGAAAGGTAATTAAGAAAATTAAAAAGAAGGAAATAAATGATGTGAGTGCCGTTTCGAATATCTCATTGATCGAAGATACTCGAATGAAATATATTGAGGTATTACAAAATAATTATCCATTCACGATTGAATTCGAATTCATTAAAGAGTATTCAGGTCTGATTGCTTACCCTCGCTGGATTCCAGTCGAAACCTATAAAATGGCTGTGGAACAATCGACCTACATCGCAAAAATCCCTGATGATTTAGGAGTGCGATACAAAGTAAAAAACTTTGTCAGCGAACCTGAAATTACTACTGAAAAAGACTCAAAAATTTACACTTGGACAATGGAAAATTTCCAAGCAATCGATTCAGAGCCTTTCAGTCCTAGCTACAGAAATTTTTTCCCCATCGTTTATTTGTCGCCCAACGAATTTGAATATGATGGTTACTCAGGTAATATGGCAACTTGGGAGAGCTTCGGAAAATGGTTAAAAGATTTAGAATATGGAAGAGATGAATTAAATGAGGAAACCATCAATAAAGTAAAAAAACTGGTGGAAGGAGTCGGAAGTGAGGAAGAAAAAGTGAAAATCATTTATGAATATCTACAATCCAAAACTCGATACATCAGCATCCAACTCGGCATCGGAGGTTGGCAACCTTTTAAGGCAGAAGAGGTAGATAAAAATGGCTACGGAGATTGTAAAGCATTAAGCAACTATACGCATGCAATGCTCAAAGCAGTTGGAATCAAATCTTACAATGCATCCATTGGAGCGGGGCGAGGACATACCTCATTTGATCCTGATTTTCCATCAATTGGATTCGCGAATCATCAGATACTTTGTGTGCCTCTTGAAAATGACACCATCTGGCTGGAATGTACCAGTCAAGATAGTCCCTTCGGATTTATGGGGTCATTTACGGATGATCGGAATGCTCTTTTATATACCGAAGAAGGTGGAAAAATTGTCCGAACAACTCGATACCCTCAAGAGGTAAATACCCAAAATCGAATCGCTAGAGTTAAAATTGACACGAAAGGAAATGCACGTGCACATATTGTTACAAAATATCGTGGACTGCAATATGAAAACGTCCAATATCAATTCAGAAGAAATGAAAAAGAACAAAGAGAAGAACTTTTTGAAAAGCTAGATATTGCAAATATGGAAATCGAAAACTTTAATTATTCACAAATAAAAGATAGAATTCCAGAAGCAACTGAGGAGATT
>CAYGRM010000523.1:0-3875 GCA_964352225.1 uncultured Saprospiraceae bacterium
ATGCATCCATGTCCATTGCCAGCAAAAGCTGGCAACGTCATGGATGCGGGACGTTCGCTTCCATAAATAAATAAAAAATAAAAACCTATACTAAATGAATGTAATCGAAACAGACATACAACTCTTAGAAATGCATTTTAGTATTGATGGAGATTGGGAAGTAAAAGATACAATAAATTTTCTTAGTTCAATTCAAAATCTATATAATTTTTACGGTTTTGGCTACAACCTCAAGAAAAAGTGGTATAAATCAGCACTAACTTTTAAAGACAAAGAAGCTGTAAATTTCCTACTAAATTATTCATTTCATCCTTTTATCTCTTATAAAGAAAATGAGCTTATAGACTATCAATTTAATTATAAGCCATATTTAAAATTAGTGAGAATTAAATATTCCTCTCCGGGATTTGGTGATATTTTAGGGGCAGGGGAAATAATTGGACATTTGAAAGAGGTATTGTTTAAGGTGATTGATATATATCGCACAAAAGAAAAAAATAAACTTGAAAATGAATTACTTAAATCTGAAATCCAAAAGAAATTAATAGAAAATGAATTACTTAAATTGCAAAGAGTAAAAGAGCAGATTTCTATCTTAAAGGAATTAGAAATCGAAAATACTGATATAAAAAATTCATTAGCTTATGAAGTTTCAAACTTAGCAAATATTGCAATGCTGGTAGGTAATAAAAAGTTAAAAGAAATAAAATAAATACGAAAGCGAACAAAGCATCCACGTTTGCCTTAAATAATTTCATCTTTCCCCAACTTCTTCTACCCGCTGGCGCCCCCTCTGTGATCAATAACCACATCGTCGCTAGCGCAGGTCCTTTGGACCGTGTTTACTCTTACGCTATTATACTAACAATGTGAATACTGAAAAGTAAACACGGCCCAGAGGACCTGCGCTAGCGACGATAATTTTTTTAGCAAAGCTAATTTGCGATACCTCGCTCGCGCCATTGCTCTGCAATGGTGTGCAGCATTCTGCCAACCTCTGGTTGGAATTGAAAAGAAAAAGCGCATATGGTTTTAGTAATAGAAAAGCAGAGCTTTGGGGAATTCTACACACCATTGCGAAGTAATGGCGGAAGTAGGGACTTTAGCCAAGCACACCAAATAGGATGCTTGGCTAAAGTCTTAAATAATTTCATCTTTCCCCAACTTCTTCTATCAAAAAAAAACATCCCGAACTCTCAAATTGAAAATACGGGATGACTCCTATTCTATTTTAAAACCTATTTTAGTAACTAGGTCGGTAAGATATTTTGCAAAAAACATCTTTGCTTAACAAGACTATTCGTGGATACTCGCAATCAAATTCTGCGTAGCAATCATTCCCGTCACCGAATCACTCCAAGGACTAAAACCTTGCGCATTTTCCAATTGCATCTGCACAAATATCTGAACTCCCGTAGGTACATTATGCACCTTGACCGTACGATTAGCACTAGCATTCACCCACAACCAATTTTGTTGATCCGTAGAAACCCTCGCCTTATAGGTCGTCGCATTATCATCACGTCGACATTGAATAATGACCATGCCTTCCACCCCGTTAGTTTTCATATCGATATCGCGAACCATCCCGACTTGCCCTTTTGGATGAGGCTTGTTGGCTAAATCAAAGCCCGAAGATTCCAACGCGTCCATTTCAAAATTGGCATAAAAAGCCACCATAAAAGATAGTTTCACTAATTCCTTAATCGCTACTTCCTTATAGGCATTTTTGGTAGCGGTGTTCACCGAGTTGCGGATATTTGAAGCAGGGATGGAATTAAAATACTTGTCGTAAGCAGTCTTAAACACCGTCAGCTCCGGACCAATATCTGGAAAGTGATCATTGTTCGTTAAACCACTAATTACACTCTGAGCGCGTTCATTAAATTTTAGGTCAGAAAGGTGGTGGAAAGACCGATTGATTTTCGGTAATTTTTTCATACTTGATTAATTTTATAAAGATTAAAAAATACCTCAACGAAGATTGAGGATGCGTTTTGGTTGGAGTATTAGAAAGTCGTTATATTTTTTATTTTACAAAACCTGTTCCAAAACATATAAAATATCGAAATATGTTATGCGGCGAATTAAAAAATAAAAGGAGCCTAATGAAATCAAGCGTTCTTGCTTAATATTTTTTTAAAAATTGGTTGGCAAAATTATTTATAGGCTAGTCTAAGGCGTTACAGGGATGCCCTAAAAAGTTATTAGGGTACCCTAAATTTTTATTAGGTTACCCAAAAGTTTTATTAGGGCATCCAAAAGTTTTATTAGGGCATCCAAAAGTTTTATTAGGGTACCCTAAATTTTTCTGGAGCTGCTCCAGAGATCATTAGGCTGCCCTAAAAAGTTTTTAGGGGTAGCAAATATTTTACAAGGCATACCATAATTTTACTGGATTTGCTCCAAGGTTTATTATGGCATACCAAAGTTTTCTGGAGCGCGTGCAGGGATTATTAGGATGGGGAAATGATGGTGTTGGGGTAGGGGAATCTTCCCCACGGCGGAATTGAGGGAAAAGAGGGCGCGAGAAAGCGCTATATTTTTAGGCGTCGTTCCTGTCCTGGCAAACGACAAGCGTAACCAATCATAGATATTCGACATCGTGCCTACGGTAGATCGGGATGCGGAGGGAGATGTTTTTTAGGTTGTTGGATCGGGCGGATTTTATTGTTATGTGGGGGATGGGGTTGGGTTTATTTTGCGGATTTAGGGATTTATTTTTTTACTTCCATTTGGTTTCTCATTTGTATTGTTGATGCTTTGTTATCTTCTTGTAGAAGATAGCGAGGAGGTATAATAATTATTTATTATATTTGGGAAATAAAAATATTAATACTTTTACTAACTCTCTAAAAACTTACAATGCGTTACTCTATTTTAATTAAATGCTGCGATGGGAAATCGCGGGGAGCCTGCCAAGATGTTGCATTCGAGTTTGGATGTGATTTATTCGAAAATTAAATAATTTGATTATTGGAATATCAACATGTTCGTTGATATTGACGTGTTCCACACAATTAAAAGAAAAAAAATATCGATGATTGGTAAATTGAAAATAGAAAATTGGAAAACTGAAATTGGAGTAATACAAATTCAACCAATTTTAGACACCAATTTATTAAAAGAAGAATTAAGGTTAATTATTGAAATTTACGCAGAAGAAAATGAAGACGATTTCGAATTTGATTTCAATCTAAGTCACATAAAAATGCCAAATGAAGTATTGAACCAAGTTGCTTATAAAGGTGAATTCGAATTCGATGAAACTGCTATCGGGTTAAATGAAATTTTGTTTAAAGGAGATGAATATGAAGTCAAGGCACTTAAATTAAACTTTCTATCAGATAAAAAGGAAATTATAGGAAGCGGTAAAGTAAAAAATGAGGATGGGGAACTAAATTTTGAATTCAATGGCGAATATGAAATAAAAGAATTAGAAAAATGGAAGTTAGACGAGAATTTAAAGAAAAAAAATCAAGTCAAAAGTCCGAATGAAATCATTGTTGTACTTGAGCAACTGGCAAATAAAGAGGAATGCATAAAATATAAAAAGTCTGTTCCATTTGTTCATATTCCTTACGAATTGTATTCACAATGGGAAAGTTCATATCGACCAGAAATGAAATGGTTCGCTGAATTCTATACTAAAGAAGAAAAAGAGAGATTGATTGAATTTGAAAATCTGTTGAAAAATGTAAATCAATCTTATAAAAATGAATTGCCCGATGTTCCTGAAATATTTGATTTAAAAGAATGGCAATTAATAATGAATGAAGCGTTTAAATTAAAAAAAGAAATAAAAACTGTGTGGAACAAAGCATCAATTCCGTAAAGTTAAGCGAAAAAGATGGCTCATGATTTGAGGAGAAAGC
>CAYGRM010000524.1:0-3872 GCA_964352225.1 uncultured Saprospiraceae bacterium
TTTTTTGAAAAGCATTTTCAACGTAGCGGTTGGTTTGATTTGGTTACGTAAATACTTTACTTATGGGATGACTCATGTTTTTTCTAATGTATCTAAAATACAAATAACATCTACCAGCCCCTCGGAATCCCTTGCCCATAAATATAGGGCGCACCAGCTTTCTTCAAACTTTTCTCCAAGGCAGGAATCGCCTCCATACTTACTTTTTCAACTTGTCCAGCAATCATCGCCAATTCCTTTTTCGCTATATCCAAACTTTCCCGATGCAATGGAGTTGGTCCATAAGTCGTCGACAAACCTCTTCGCACCACTCTTAATCTAGAACTGATCGTAGGTGCAGTACGCTCCCCTATTTCACCTTTTGTTTGATTGCCAGAAAGTTTTTCTTCAAGGGAATAAAGTTGTTGTTTCAAATCGTACAGTTGTTTGTTCATTGCTCCCGGTTCAATGTTAGCACGTTCCAAAGCAACCATCATTGCATTCACCTTTTCCATACTTTCATCTAAGGAATAATTAGTTGCAGCAAGTTGAGTCTGTACTGCCGAAGCTTCTTCGCTAAATGCAACATATGCTTGTGGTGAAGCTCCTTCCAACGTTCCTTTGCGCAAGGGTACTACTTCAAACTGCACAGGCCCAGCCAAGTCAGAAACTACACCTTCCACTTCTTTAGAGAGTGAAACTGAATAAGTACCCGGAGGCGCCAATGCTCCACCTCTGGAGTTTCTACCACCACTATTAGATTGTCCGGGACGAATAGGATTAGAGGAAGCAAACCTTAAATCCCATGCCATCCGATTCATCCCCTTTTTTGCAGGGGCTTCTATTTTTCTGATCACTTCTCCAGAAGCATCTTTTACGGTCAACCACATTTTTGGATCAGTTTGACGACGTTCTGCCTCCAAAGCATCCCATCCTTGAAATGGAATTTCTTTTCCATCCTTGGTCAACTCCTTTTCTTTTTCTTTCCGTTCTGCTTTTTTCGTTTTGTACTCATTGGATAAATAATAAGTAAACACCGCACCAAAATCTGGATTGTCCGCAGCGTAACCATCTGCTCCTGCTACCGCTGCAATATTCCTAGGTTCATATCGCCATGCCTTACGTGTAGAAAAAAGTGTGGCTTCCGCTTTTAAGTTTTCCTCGGTGACTTCTCTCATCGCACTATAATCATCTAACACATAAAATCCTCGACCAAAAGAAGCCCCTACCAAATCGTTCTCTCTTCTTTGAATCGCTAAATCACGGAAAGAAATGGTTGGTGCACCATTTAATTTTTCCCATTGTTGGCCTCCGTTTAGTGTTACGTATATACCGTGTTCGGTAGCTGCAAATAACAAGTCTTTTTTAATGTGATCTTGTACAATTCTCCAAGTCAATATCCTATCAGGAATACCTCCTGCTTTAGGATCGCCTTTGATGGATTGCCAAGTTTTTCCTTGGTCATTACTTTTATAAAGGTAAGGTTGGAAGTCACCACTCTTATGATTGTCGAGTGCAATGTACACGGTATTCACATCATGAAGGTCTGCTTTAATATCATTAACAAAGGCTCTTGCTGGTACGCCTGGTAATTGTTCCACCATGATCTTTCGCCAGTTTTTTCCACCATCTTCCGTGACTTGAATAATACCATCATCGGTACCTGCATAAATCAATCCTTCTTGCAAAGGTGATTGTGAAAGTGAGGTGATGGAATTAAACACAGACATCGCTGCCACGTCCCAAGGATTGTCCCAACTTTGTTGTTGTCCCATAATCGGGAGCGTCATCCGTTCTTCATTCCTAGTCAAATCAGAAGAAATCGCCGTCCAACTATCACCTCGATTATCTGAGCGCCAAACTCTTTGCGAAGCAAAATAAAGTGTCGCTGGATTGTGTGGACTCACGACGATGGGTGCATCCCAATTGAATCTTTCATGACCTTCACCTGCTCCAGCTTGAGGCTGAATAAAAACTTGTTCTCCTGTTTTAAGGTCAACTCGATGCATTCCACCTTGTTGAGTTTCAGCATAAATGATATCTGGATTACCCGGTTCAGTTGCCGATTGATGACCATCTGCACCTAACGTTTTATACCAATCTTGATTTCGGATACCATGTTCATTGTCTGTTCGAGAAGGGCCACCATGTGAACCATTATCTTGTGTTCCACCGAATATATGATAGAATGGTTCTCGGTCATCCACCGCTACTTTATAATATTGAGTCAAAGGAAGGTTAGGGATAAACCGCCAATTTTCTGCTAGGTCAAAACTTTCATAGATACCTGCATCTGTTCCGACCAACATATAATTCGGGGCATCTTTTCGGAAAACGATCGCATGATTGTCTGAGTGTTTTTTCTCTTCGGTCAATGTTCTAAAATCTGCTCCGCCATTATCTGATACTAAAATTCTTACATTCATCAAATATATCCGATCGAACGCATGAGGACTCGCATACAACTCTTGATAATAATGTGGGCCAGTTGCCCCTGAAACCGCATCCGACATTTTTTTCCAAGAAGCTCCTTGGTTGGCAGAACGATAAACGCCGCCTGTTTTTCTATCTAATTCGATAGCTGCATATATTACATCAGGTTGTTGAGGAGAAATAGCGATACCAATTTTTCCAAGGTTAGATTTGGGTAAGCCTGTTTCTAACTTTGTCCAAGTCTCTCCTCCGTCTCTTGATCGATGTAGGCCACTCCCTGGACCACCACCCATAAATGATGCAATGGTTCGATGTCTATCCCAAGTGGCTGCGTACATCACATCAGGATCTCGTGGATCGATAGCAATGTCAGTTACTCCTGTCCATTCACTATTGCCCAATACTTTTTTCCAAGTCATACCTCCGTCCATGGATTTATATAATCCGCGTTCGTCACCTTTATTCCAAAGTGGGCCTTGTGCAGCTACCCAAACGATATTGGAATTTTCAGGATGAACAATGATCTCTGAAATATGCTCTGAATTTTTGAGTCCCATATTTTTCCAACTTTGACCACCGTCTGTACTTTTATAAATTCCATCGCCGTAGGCTACGTGGCGTCCACCTACATTTTCTCCAGTTCCCAACCAAATGGTAGAAGGATTGGATGGATCAAGGGTGATACATCCCGTAGAGTAAGTAGCTTGATCATCAAAAATCGGCGTCCAAGTGTGTCCTGAATTATTGGTTTGCCAAACACCGCCAGAACCGGTGGCGACATACCAGACATTATCATTTTCAGGATGAACAGCAATGTCTGCAATCCGCCCTGATGCAAAAGCTGGACCGATGCTGCGTAGTTTAATTCCAGAAAAGATGGATTCAATTTTTTCTTCTTTTACCGGTTGGTCTTTTTTTCTTTTTTGGGCAAAAAGGAACATACTGCCCATGATAGTAAGGAATACAATGGTTAGAATTGTTTTTTTCATGATATGAAGGTTTGGTTTTGTAAAGTTTGAGCGTGTAAAATAGGAAAATTCAAATAATTAAGAGTATGTACTGAGGAAAGATGTGAAAGAGGGGTTTGTGAAATCGGTATGGGAAAGTTAGGTAGAAGCCTTGCAGGAGCAAGGACGCTAGCGAGGAAGAAATACCATAGAAATTAAAATTTTCATTTCACCTATTTTACTTAAAACTATTTCGCAATCACAATTTTTGACTTCAAATAATAATCTCCATTTCTTAATTGTAAAATGTAAAAACTATTTTGAAGAAAAGATAAATCTATAGAGGCAGCAGTTGAACGACTATTTTCTATTTTTTGTAACAATACTTTTCCGTCCATGGAATATACTACTATTTCTGTATTTCCAGTCTTAAAAATTGAGCTTGATATTTCAAAATATCCACTTGAAGGATTAGGATAAACTTCAATAGTTAAATCTAATTTTTCTAACTCG
>CAYGRM010000525.1:0-3843 GCA_964352225.1 uncultured Saprospiraceae bacterium
ACATACAGATTATTAGAAACATGCCTAAAATTAAAATACTTGTAGTTGAAGAGGATCCTCTCTATGCATTGGATCTCAGAAGACTATTTAAGGAGCTAGAATATGATTTGATTGGAGTAGTAGATAATCCTGACGAAGTACAAGAAATAGTAAAGAATGATTATCCTGATTTGATATTGATGGGTATCAAAATAAATGGAGAATTGAACGGGATTGAATTAGCCAAGAAAATTCAAAGAACGGATAAAGTTGGAGTAATTTTTATGACTAGTTTTCAAGATCAAAAATATTTTGACCAGGCTAAAGAGATAGAATATTTTGGATATTTAGTAAAACCTTTTAACAAGTTGACCTTACAAAGCACTATTGAACTAGCATTGCTGAGAATTGCCGATTTAAATGCTGCACAGCCAATTTTGGAAGTTGATGTCAATAGTATATGGAATGAAGACCTCATCCTCGAAAATTGCGTTTTTATTAAAAGGAATAATAAACTTGAAAAGGTAAATATTTCTCAAATTGAATTTATCCAATCTGAAGGAAACTACTGTGTAATTTCAACTGAAAAGAAAAAGTATGCCTTGAAAATGTCTCTAATCAAAATTAGGAAAATGTTGGATTCTTATCCCTTTGCCAGAGTCAATAAAAGACATATTATTAATATGAGTTTGATCAGCTCAATAGATTTATCAACCAACCAAATAAACATTAATGAAGCAAGTTTTTCCATAGGGAGAACTTATAAAGAAGGATTATTAAAAAGATTGAAAACTCTCTCATAAGTCAATTTTTAATAAAACAAACACACGCTTGCATTTATCAAAATGCAAAACCCTTACTTTAAAGTGGTTGAAATTATTCAACCACTTTTTTTTTGTCATTAAGAGGATTTGATTATTCACAAGATGACTTTGAGTCACCTTGTGAATAGAAAAGTAGAGGAGCCTAATCCAAAACTTAATTCGTCTCAGTTACATTCTTAAGCACCTTGATTTGTTGAGAGGTGTCTAACCCACTTTTTACTTCAACTAAAATACCATCAGACAAGCCGATTTGAATTTGAGTTTTCTTAAAGTCATTATCGCCAACTTTGAGTTGCACAAAAGTAGAATCAGAATCTTTGGACGTAATTAAGTCCCTTTCATTAATTACTATAACGCTATCTTTTCGATCCAAAATAATATCTCCACTTGCGCTGTAACCTGCTCGAAGGAAAGTCTCTGAAGTTGGATTGATAGCCGCTCGCACTTCGAACTTTACAGTTCCTTCTTCGGTAACTCCTTTGGGAGCGATATATTCTAAATTAGCATTAAATTTTTCGTTTTCAATTGCTCCTACAGTTAATTCTAAGGGCATTCCTTCTTTTAATTTTCCCACATCAGATTCATCTACTTTTCCTTCAAAAATTAAAGAATTCATATCCGCAACTGTGGCAATATTAGTTCCTTCATTAAAATTATTTCGTTCAATTACCGATGATCCTTCCTCTACAGGAATATCTAAAACCATCCCATCAACAGTAGAGACTACTACATTGGAAACTTGCTTAGAATTTTTAGTGGCTCCTTCGCGAAGTAGGGCTAAATTGTCTTTTGCAAATTCTAACTCTTGTCGACGAATATCTACTTCTGCTTCAAATTGTTTTAGATTATTATTGGCTGTAATTTTAGCATTTTCCAAAACCGCTTTTTGTAAATTTAAATCAAGTTTAAATTGGTTGTAAGCGATTTCAGAAATGACTCCATCAGCGAATAATGCTTTTTGTCTTTCCTCTTCTTTTTTAGCATTTTCAAAACTAACGGTAGCATTTTCTACATCTAATTTTTGAGAAAAAACACTTCGTTGCCTTTCAAGTTCTCGCTGTGCTTCCTTAAATCTGATGCTGGCGAGTTGGACGCTACTTTGCGCATTATTGATATTAACTTGGCTCGGAACTAACTTTATTCGGGCAATCTTATCTCCTTTTTTTACCACATTTCCAGCTTCCACATATAGTCGATCTACAACACCTGAAACTTGAGGTTTGATATTGACTTCCTTCCTCGGTCTAATGGAGCCAGTCGCCACAGTTTTCTTGATGATGTTATCAATAGTAGCTTTGGTGAGTTCAGTATTTTCCATATCATTTCCATCTTTTGTTTGAAAATAATAAGCTAAACCAGCCGTACCGATTAATAAGAAAAGTCCAAATGCGATTAAACAACCTTTGTTCATAAGTAAATTTTTTATAAAAAATTAATGGTTAACGCTCAACGGTGAATACCAAGTGGGGATAATCATTCACGGTTTATCGTTAGAAAAAATCACTCGTCTTTCAGAGCATCTACAGGATTAATATTAGCAGCTTGCATCGCTGGAATTAAACCCGTCAAAGCACCTGAAATGATTAAAATAATAAGTGCAATAATGCCGATTTCTAGATCTACTTCTGGATTGGCAAAATACCCATCTCCTCCATCTCCCACAGCCTGAGCCATCAAAATAACTAATCCAGTACTCGTCAATAATCCTAAATATCCTGCAATAGTTGTGATGAAAACAGACTCTAATAAAATCATACTAACGATGGATTGTGGTGTAGCTCCCATCGCTTTTCGTATCCCAATTTCCTTCGTTCTTTCCTTCACTAGAATCAGCATAATATTTCCTACTCCAATCACACCTGCCATCAAACTTCCAATTCCCACAAACCATACGATAAAAGCAATTCCTTTAAATAATCCCATCACTTCACTAAATTCTTCTTCTAAATTATTACTCCAAAAAGCTTGGTCATCATCTGGGGAAACCTTGTGTCGATCCTTTAACAAGGCTAAAATTAGAGGCTCTAAGGCAGTTGCCGAAACTTCTGGATACATGGAGCAAGACAACATACTTACTTGGTTAGGACGATTTCTCATTTTTTGAACTGTGGTCAATGGCATGTATAGTTGCTCCTCATCTTCCGCTCCATCCTCACCTCGTCGATCTGATCGGTATACTCCAATCACTCGATAGTCATTGCCTTGGAAAGTGATATATTCACCAACTGCTGTTTCGTCTTTTTCAAATAAAACTTCTCGTACGCGTTTTCCGATAACTACCACCTTACGTTTTTCCTCCATGTCAAAATCATTCAGCATTCTTCCTTCCAGAAAAACCATCGGATTTATTCTAAAATAATCTGGACTTTCGCCGCCCATCTCAAAAGCACCTTTTTTTTCTCCTCGACTTACTTCGCCTGACGGCATCCACATTCTAGGAGCAAGGTATTGGACCTCATCAGAGAAGTTATTTTTTATGGCAGTCATATCATCCATAGTCAATTGTAAAAACCGACCTGGAAGAAAACCTTTGTAAGGTTTGGAAGTTCGATTAGTACCAATGAACATGCTATTCTTGGCAATATTACCAAACAAACCAAGTACGCCATTCTCTAATCCTTTACCAGCACCCATCAAAAGTACGAGCATAAATATCCCCCAAAACACTCCAAGTGCGGTGAGGAAAGTACGCAACTTATGCTTGCTAATCGTTGCGAATATTTCTTGCCATTTGTCTATGTCGAACATATATTTTTTTTGTTTGACGCCTGCCTGCCGATCAAGACAGGTGGAACGAGTGACGTTTTACGTACTGAAAAAATATTTTAAAAATCAAAATCAAAATCAAAATCAAAATCCGTAAAACGTTCAACGTCCAGCGCAGCGAACGTCTAACATTTTCTAGCTTTTCATCGCTACCACAGGATTAATTTTTACTGCTTGCAAAGCTGGAATCAATCCAGCCAAACCACCTGATATAACTAAAATTACAAGCGCTATTAAAACCATTTTTATATCTACTTCTGGATTTCTAAAAAAT
>CAYGRM010000526.1:0-3834 GCA_964352225.1 uncultured Saprospiraceae bacterium
GAAAATGAACCACGCGTACGGAAAAACAAAAACACCAAGAAAAACGAGATTGACCCATTGCCAAAACCCACTGTAAGAGGCTCGAAGCGTAGTCACGCCGTCAATGATGTCCATATCCATTCTATCGCCAACCGTTAGACCGCCGTAACTTTTCAGTCGCTCGAGCATGTATCTTTCGGCGCTACAATCGAAAACTATCGCGTTTAGAAAGTTAGTTTTCGCGTTTACATGTGCTCCTACTAAACTGGCGTTACGAAGGGAAGCGCCCTGAAGGTCGGTGCCCAAAAGACAAGCCAAATCAAAGTCGGTGAATTCGAGATCAGCATGCTGTAGGTTGGCATCGAGAAGATCGGCGCCAACAAGATTCGCAAAACTCAATTCGGCCATGCGGAGATTCGCGCCGCTAAGGTTGGTGTGCTGTAGGTTGGCACAAAGAAGGCTAGCGCTATTTAGGTTAGCGGCGTGAAGGTTAGCTCCATCAAAGTCGGCTTCGTCAAGGTTGGCGCCCTGGAGTCTTGCGCTCCGGAGGTTGGCCCCTTTGAGATTGGACCCCTTGAGGTTGGCTCCCTTCAAGTCGACCTCTTCGAGGTTGGCATTGTGCAGGTCTGCATTTTCGAGATCTATCTTGACTTCAGAGTTACGGTGTTTCCACGAATTCCATTCCTTAACGCCTTTCCCAAGAATTTCAATTTGATTCATTCGCGAATTGCCACGTGTGCTGAAATTTTTATCTGCCGATACGGTAAATGAACCATTGGTGATCGAGAGTAGAATGCCCTATTTAGTTTGAAATGGCACACCCAAAGATGGGGCCAGGACGAATCACTAAGCGTTAGTTTCCGGATTGGGGGTGACAATAAGACCGACAAACTGACCCGCATCGATGTCAGGGTCAGTCAAAAAAGACGCACCTGTTACATACCCGTCAGTTGTCCGCACCCCCGACAACGAAAATTCCAACACGTCGATATTTGCACCCTCAATCATCCGCTGTCGAGACTCTATGCGCTCTTTGCTAGTGAGGGCCAAATGGACTACGAGTCTGGTCCAGATTACAGCGTATCGACGGAATACGAAAATATTCGGAAAAACCGCTCAATGAGAGAAAAGCCAAATAGAGCCGTCGCTTTGTCTGCAGCAGTCAATCTTGCCGCTAAGTACGAAAGCGTTCACCAAGAAAGGCTAGCGAGGTGGGGTTTTTCAAAATCATAGATTGCCAATTGGGCCTGTGTTAATGTGGATTGTAGTAAAAGACAATGCTTCAAAAATAGTTAAGAATGAGGCGGCTTTCGCAAAAGTCGATCAGTACACCATATAAGCAAACTAAGTCAGACGCTCGTTTTTGCCATCAATATGCGAGCTTATCGGCCACGAAAGCTCGTCAAGTAATGCCAGTCGAAGACAATCCACAAGAATTTCTCACCAGTTTAGTTTTTTTAGATACAGAGTGTTTTGTGCGTGAGAAATGGCGCTTCGATAACGTCAAGTTATCAACAGTATCAGAACTTGCATGTGCGGGTTCCCTGCGCGTCTTAACTACCTCTGTTACGGTTCGAGAGATCCAGGGCGGTCTGGCTGATAAAACAATTGAGGCACTTAGATGCCTGAGAAACTTTCGCAGTTTAGCGGCACCCTTTACCCAGCTTGAAGACAACGCCTTGGCACCATTTTTTGAAAGGCCAGATAAGGAGGCGGTTGTCGATGAGGCCCGAAGGATCGTGGTCCAGTATTTCGAGAACTGTAGTGCACATGACGTTCCCATTGACACCGTTTCAGCATCGGAAGTCTGCGACCGTTATTTTCGCCAAGAGGCTCCCTTCGGCCCTGGAAAAAAAAGCTGGGAGTTCCGCGATGCTTTTGCTTTGTTGGCCTTGGAGAAATATGCCAGCGATAAACAGTTTCCAATCTACGTAGTTAGCAGAGACAAAGACTTACGCAGCTATTGCGAGAAAAGCGACCGACTCTTTCATTTGACCGGAGTCGATGTCCTGTTGGATTTGTTCCACAAAGACAAGGTGCTGACTGAGAGATTAAATTCGTTTATTGAATTGCATAGAAACTTGCTCCTAGAGGCTATCAGAAACGCATTCGAACAACTTGGTTTTGTGACATTCGACGACGCAGATATTGATGATGTATCAGTGAACGGGGTCGAAATTGAGGAGATTTCTGTGGTCAAGGGCCACGCTGAAGTCCCAACGGTGGCATTTACGGTCTGGGTCGATTTCAACACGGCTTTCACAGCACCCAACTACGACGAATCAATTTGGGACAGCGAAGAAAAGGAATACGCATTCATCGATAGTTACTCAGGAACTTTTACGCAAACGCAATTATACGATTTAACTTTGGAGTTGCAGATTTCTGCTCAGGACACCCAGTCGTTTGGGGTCCGCAATATTCAATTTGATGAGGCTGATCCCGATTTGAATATTTCGGTAACTGATCAGTACCACTAATAGTGTTGGCGACCGATCGTAAGCTTAGGTTCTAGTTTGCTTATACTTTGGAGACCTATCCTGCCGATTAATACTCAGATAGGTTTATCTTGTCTTGGCTAACTTTTTGGGGAGAAGATCAACGTGAATAACAACCGACGCTGTTTATTATACAGTAGAGAATTCTCCGAGTTAATGCATGTCGGTTATAAATGCCAAATGGAGTAACGCCGAAAGATGATGGAGTCGCTCGCAGCCATTCATTGGAAGACTACGATAGTTTGGGTTTTAATCGCAATATTAAGTTGGTTGCTTTGGCGAAATCGCAATAACTTAGAACCGTTTGCCATCAGGCTTCGGGCAGCCATTCGCCATGGTGGCGCGAGCAAGGGGTTTTTCGCGGTAGTCTTCTTTATCGCCGCGGACATAGCAGACTGGGGAAGCGAAAGAATTGAAAGTTGGTTTGGAAGCTATTACACAACCACGTTTAGGTGGGGGGTGGAGAATGGTCCGTGGGTTCTTCTTTCAGGTGTCGCGCTTTGGTGGTTCATCGATGTCATCAGGATCTATCGAGTAAAGTCGAGATCGCCTTCCGAGCCATACACGATAGCTGATCATGAGCTTCGCCCAGCTTGGCCGCATGAAGTACAAATTGTGTTCGACATGAGCAAAGAGATTTGGGGGGTAGACACCACACCACTTGAACAGATGAAACTCCTACACAATCGCAATCCGGAAACGATGTTGGTTCTGGCTAACAAGGTTTCAGGAGAGATAAGTGGCTTTTCTGAGATCTATCCAGTCACGAACAGTTTCGGTGATGCCTATGCAAAAGGACGAAGGAATGAAATCGATATCAACGAAGAAGCAATTCGGTTGCGGAATCTAAAGAAACAGACAAGCTGTCTTATTGTCGTGACTGTTGCGCTGGCGGCGAGGCATCGGGGAAATCCAGTCTACTTTAACGATCTTCAAAGAAGATTAGTGGACTATTTTTTGGAGTCTTATTTTTTATTCCGAGATCGCCCAGTCCGGATTCTAGCTGCAGCGTACGTA
This sequence comes from uncultured Saprospiraceae bacterium, assembly GCA_964352225.1. Lineage (GTDB taxonomy): Bacteria > Bacteroidota > Bacteroidia > Chitinophagales > Saprospiraceae > CAJQQY01. The sequence goes on from CAYGRM010000526.1 coordinate 3,495, forward strand.
GAAATTGGCGAGAAAATGTGCGCACAGTTCAAAATGAAACCAAATGGTAAAATAATGCCGTACGGTGGGAGCGCCGCGCCGATCTACGAAGCAATTTTGGATCGCAAAGCCTTAGTCCGTATTAGAAATAATATTCGTTAAGAAAACTGTAGGCGCTCGATCTTAGGTGTTCCTGCTTGTTGACGCGAGTCGTCAGGCAGCGCTACACGATTCTCTGCAGTCGGAAGCAGCGTTTCCGATTATCATTAAGGAACTACCACATGAAAGTGTCTGGTCGTTGGAATCACAAGCTGGAGCGCCTGTGCCGCTACATCACCCGCCCGCCCGTTGCGGACCGGCG
>CAYGRM010000527.1:0-3821 GCA_964352225.1 uncultured Saprospiraceae bacterium
GTTCAACAAAGCCTGATCGTCGGGCGCTGCCACGACTATCAGGCTTTTATATTAGGTGCTGGATTTATTTTACTAGATTGTATATTTCCAAACCTAGATTTTCAATAAAAAGGACTGTTTCTTCGACATCTGATTTAACAATATCTAACTCATTACCAGTAAGCAAATCAATATCTGATTCATGAACTATTTGGTTTCTACGTAGTACAATATTTTTTAATTCAATTTTCAAATCACTCATTGTTATGCCTAATTCACCTGCAATCTTTTGCCATTTATGATTTTCTAAACTTATGATGCTCAATGCTTGTGAGATTTTATCTGGCTCTTGAAAAGCTAAATACTTATGCTTTTGAATTATCATATTTTTGAACTCAAATTCTGGAACTATTGCAGATTTTAGAATATTGAATTGATTTAGGTTCAAAGCAAGATTATTGTAAGAAGGAGTTGATGGTCTTGTACCTGAATATATTTCCATTATACCAGCTAATACTAAATCATGAACTAACCTATCTAAAGCTGCAACAGAATAAACCATTTCAGACCTTAAAATGTCCGAAATTATTTGATGCTCAAACCCCTTTTCTTCTAATAAATGAACATAAAGAGAATGGATACTTTTTATTCTTTGTATCGAATTATTAAATCTTGTTATTGAATTAATCATTGTTTAAAAGGGAGATTACTTTATCTGCAAAAGTTTCAAAGAGCGCATCAAATTCTGACATTTTACCCTTCATCTGTTCTAGAACTAATTTTTTCTGACCTATTTCTTCGTCTGTTAAATCGAATACAGGAGCACCAGCAATATATGCTTTGGGCAATAAGGATTGGAAATCAGGAATCTCTGCAATATTTAAATCATCTGGAATATTAGCTTCTCTATATTTTTCTTCAGAAAATAACATATTTCGAGAAGCTAAATTTGGCACTAAAACATTTTTTACAGATTTCATTATTTCATCCATATTATCTCTAAATGGTTTTGATGGCTTTCCATTACGAACATTAAACCTTTGTATAAGGATTCCTCCTAATTTGGGGATTTTATTTGGAAAAGGGTAAGAACTTGAGGCAAATGAATCTCTCATAGTTTGGGCATGTTGGTTCCATCTAACTAAAACTGTAGATAGCGTTTTAATAGCCATTAAAGAAAATGGGTCAGGATTGGTTGGAACTAGGAATAAATCTGAAATGGAAAACAGGTTTTGATTTATAGCACTTAGACCTGGATTTAAATCAATTATTGCATAGTCAATTGAATATTTCGCTTTTGTTAATTCTATCAATGCATTAAATGCACCAGGTAGATTTTGCATTATCGAAAATGCATTTTGGGCAGTTTGAGCAAAACTTAACTGTGGTTCAATTTCTGTGAAGTTTGGGTGACCAGGCAAAAGATATAAGTTAGGATTTCTTGCAACATTGTAAGCATCTACTGCTGCAATTGGTTGGGGTCTTCCTGAGAATGTAGAGCTTACACCAGAAAGAATGTTCATATCTTTAGTTGCATCTTCTATGTAGTATTTTTCAAAATCATCTTTTAAAATAAGCCCTGTCAAATTGCATTGAGGGTCAGCATCAACTAAAAGTACTTTTTTACCTTTTTGTGCTAATTTCCAGCCTAAATGGAAAGAACTAGTTGTTTTACTTACACCTCCTTTATGATTAAAGAAAACTATATTCATAATTGTTATTTTTTAATGTAATGATTTTTTCTTTTTTCTTGCACCTAACGTCGCATACACGCAGTAAGCCCGCATAGGGCTTATTGCCGTTGTATGCTTTGCTCGCTTCTCGCCTTCTTTTTATTTTTTGTTAATTTTGATATTTCTAAACTTCACTTCTGTGTGTCCAAGTTCTTTCGTTGAGAGTTCGATTTTTAGTACTTTAATTAAAGAGGCTTCCGAAGAAAAACTATTAAATGTGAATTCAAAAGGTGTTCTAACATCTGCATAAATATCCTTTCCGTATAAATCGCTTTTACTGAATTGATTTCCTAACTTCACTCCAGTTGAAGTATAGCTACTTCCAAATTCATCTATGACAGTTGTTTCTCCTTGATAATTATTTGCTTTTAAATATATTTTTCTGTCTTCCTTTAGTGAAGTAATAAACAAAGAGCACTTCAAATTTTCACCTTCTTTTGTACAGCCTGTTAGTTCAATCTTATGACCTTCGATGTTTAAAATTTTAATTTTATTTTCTAAAGATTTTCCGCCTTTTGCCCCCAAATCAAAGCTCTCACCAAATAATTTCTTTAATCCTTCTTTAATTGCAGCTGTTCTTAAATCTGGATTAATCATATCTTCAGCTTTTATCAGTATTGTAGAAGTTTTGATTTGCTTCGTTTGAAGATGTTCTAATCTTAATCTTAGATTTACATTAAATGAAAAATCTTGTTCAATTTCACCAAATAAAACTCTTTCGGCTTGTATTGTCTTTAATCTTTTCTTTAACTCATAAGATATTCCTTCGACATTAGAAATTTGGATTTCGTTATCTACTTGTTTTTGAATATCTGCATATTTTCTTCTTTGCAATATTTTGCAATTGTTTAATTGAGATAACACATCTTCAACTTCATTTGATAGTGTTTTCGTTACAAAATTTCTTTCATTTTTTGAGGATTTAAAATCCCACAAATAGATATTTTGACAAATATTACTTTGTCCAAATCCTATATTACAAACAAAGAGAAATAAAAGGGAGATTGTTAATCGCATAAGTATACTTTTTGAAGGTTTTTAATGATAATTTCAGAATCGTTACAATTTAATCCATTTCCAATTAACTGGAAATCGTATTCTTTATTTAATTTTTCTATTCGTATTTTTTTAAGAACTGTATTATGTCCCTCAACAACTTTAGCTGGCTTTCCGTCTATTATTATTTTAGAAGTTATTTGGTCTTCATTCAAAACGGCAAAGAAGTGGAATGTTTGAGTTGATGGTTTTTTTATTTCTGAAGTCTCTTTTTCTTTAGCATAGGTTATATCTTCAACGTTTTCTTTTTGGTTTTCATTCTCTGAAGATTTTACTTCAGTTTTTTCCTTTTTGTCTTCTGTTGGTTTTGAATTAATTACTTCTGTATTTGGTTCTTTTTGATTTTCTAAATAGTGTTTTAGATAAATACCACCTAAAGTTGCAAGTGCTGCAATCAATGCTACAATTATTGTATACTTTCCTGAAATATGTGGATTGTCTGCCATTTTGATTTTTTTTTTTGTGGAAGCGAACTTATTTATATGTATCTTTTCGACATCACAATGTAGTCAAAGTTGCGTATATTTCATTTATGAAACCAATTACCACTTCCGATCACTTTAGATTCTTCATTTCTATTCGCCCTGCTATAAGTCCTGATCGATTAGCTAAAGAACTAATTATCAATCGAAGTAACTTGCAAAAGATAATTAGTGGTAGCCGCCAAATCCCAAAGCATCGAGAAACTGATTTTATTGGCATCATGACTACATACGGTTACACTATAGCTAATGAAGAATTAAGTATTTTATAATCCCGCTTAACCTAGTCGGCTCCTCCTCCCCTTCCCTATTCTTCCTTTCTACTTCCATCCGCTTTTCCTGATTCTTAATCCTATCTGCAGCTCTTAATTCTAGAATCTGATTTTTCAATTCTTTTACTTTTCCTGAGTTATCAAAAGCTTTGTCCATTTGCTTTTCTACCTCTTCAATTCGTTCCAAGAATTTTTCACGCTTGTACAAATCTTCTTCATTCTCCAAATCAGATTCCAGTTGATGCTTTGCTGTTTCCAATTGCTGGAATCCTCGTTTTGCAGAAACTTCTTCTTCTTCC
>CAYGRM010000528.1:0-3789 GCA_964352225.1 uncultured Saprospiraceae bacterium
GGATACAACCGTGGCGGTGGCGGCGGAGGTGGTTACGGCGGTGGCGGTGGCTACGGCGGAGGAAGATACTAGGATTTAGTGTCTGACTACTAATCACAAAAAATAAAGCCTCGAAGTTTACTTCGGGGCTTTACTTTTTTAGAATGTAAAATGTCCACCATCAAATAATCTCTTCAAATTCCTCCTCTTCTTCTTTTGGTAAAAAATTACTCAAAGCACTATTTTTAAACTGATGCATTTTTTGAAATTCAGCCAAAACATTATTGGTAAATTCTTCATTGACCAATTCTTTGATTTTTTCCATATTGTTTAGATGCTCCATTTCTCGAAACTTATAAGTTTGTTCGTACATACCTGTTTCAAATTTGATGGAAGTTTTGTTATCCATTTTGAAGATCGTAATTTTCATATTGGGGTGTTCGATGTATCCTTCAATTCGCATAATTTATTTTTTTGAGATGTTAGCATTAATACTTTGAGTCATAGTTTGATAGACTTCAGTAAATTCTGGAAAGTTTTTTTCTAAGTATTTTAGATGTAATTCTATTGTTGTTTTGTCACCTCTTTTGGCTGGGCCAGTTTGCATTTCGCTAGGGGAGTGGTGGGCAATTTTTTCAACTGTTTCGTTGATCAATGGTTTTAAAATATCAAATGGTAGATTTTCAGTTGAAGTTATTTTTTCTCCAATGGTAAAAAGATTATTCGAAAAGTTATTGACAAAGACCGCAGCAACATGTAAAATAGCTCTTTCTCGGTCATTGATTTGATGTACATTTTGAGAAATTTGGTTTCCTAATTTTTCCAAAAAGATGCGATGTTTTTTCAAATTACTATCCACACAAATAGGAATATTCTCAAAGTCCACTTCTCTAGCTATTGAAAAAGTTTGTAATGGATAAAAAATTCCATAGTTTTTAAAATATGGCTTTAAAACGGTTGACGGGGTAGCGCCTGAAGTATGAACCACTAACTTTGACTTGGAAATTTTTTTAGATAAATCTGCTGCTACTTTTTCTATCGCACTATCTGGAACGGCTAAGATGTATAGGTCTGCCGTTATCGAAATATCTTCCATATTTTGAATGGCTTTACATTTAATCTTTTTTGCTAAACGTTTTGCCTTGGATATTTTTCGACTATAAACTTGCGCTACATCTAGACCAACTTCATTTAATTTTTTTCCTAAATGAAAACCGACATTGCCTGCTCCGAGTAGCACTAGTTTAATTTTTTTAGACATTGGTTGTATTTTCACTTAAGGTAATAAGTAAACCATATAAGGCATTTGAGGACATATAAGTTTTCCCATTGTGGGCTTTTATGTTTTTAATATGCCTTATATGGTTTAAAAGAAAACTATCTTTTTACTTCGAATCTTCTTTTGATCCAACTCATCGTCAGGCCAATCATCATCATGATAGAACCTATCCAAAAGAAATTGATTCCAGGGAAAATAATCGCTTCAAAAACGATATAATCTGTTCGGAGTGAATTAGTAGCAAACTCAACAGGGTAAGTCATGTTAGCTTCAGATTGAGCGATCCCAATAGTCATCTTACCTGTGGTCGGATCAATTTTAGTAAATTGAAAATTCAATCCCTCTGCAGCTATCCTATCTTTTATCATCATTGGATTCATTTTTCGAATGAGATAAATTGGTTGTACGAATTCAGATTTTGGTTCCCCATTTTTAGTTACTTTCAAAATTGCTCCAACTGCGATATCATCTTTCTCCGCTTCATAATTTGGGTGTTTTGGATTACGGGCAACTTGCTCTAGTTGGATTTCATAACCATTGAAATTGATTCCTTCCCCTTCTTTTAATTCAAAGTTTTGATATTCTAAATCCATCTCTGTTGCGAAGACTTTATCAAAAAAGCTCGTCGGCAATTTTACTTTAAAAGCTAAATCGTTAATCTGAATAGGGTAGGTGTAAATCAAATTATTCCTCAAAACAGCAACAGGATTTGCTTCATAAGTTTCAGGTTTACCCAGTTGTTGGATTTTTATTTTTGCGCCCATTGCCAAATCATCTTCTTTTGGTTCGTAATCTGGATGGGTAGCATTCGGAATGATCGACTCAATTGAGACTAGGAAACGATTAATCATCGTCGTATCAGTCAAAACTAGCGTATCGATAAAGGTCATTTCAGCACCTAGAGGCACTTCAATAATTCGATAATTCAAACTGTCTTCCATTCGTTGAGCTTCTTCCCGATCAGCTTCTTTTTTAGGAAGAGTAGCAATATGAGTGAAAATATCTTTATCTAAATAATGTTGAGTGGCAGGATTATAAGCAGCGACCTTAACTAATTTATTGTCAAATTGTGCAGTTGGTTGAACGGTGAAATCTTCAACGACCTGTCCCTCATTATCTAATTTTTTAAAGTTGATATCATACGTTCGAAGATTGGCATTCATGGAATTACCTTGATAAGTAATTTCATAACCATTTAGCAAAGCAGGTTTTCCTTCAAATAGGATGACATTTCGTTTCAACATTTCTTCGTTCAATAATCCTCGCTGAGTGAATGGATCAGTTGAAATATGTTCTTTATTTAATCCAGAGGCTAAAATTCCTACAATCATTAACCCGAATCCAACATGAGAAACCACAGAACCTGCAATTTTCAGATTTCCTCGAATAAAGGTAGTGAGGTAATCCAAGTTTGAAACGACCGCGAAAATTCCAGAGAACAACAGTAATTGATATTGCCAAGCATAGGCATCAATCCATTGAGTTGTTGCATAAGTTAAAAAGGCAGAAATTACCAGAGTAATCCCCAAATGCGTAAAATACTTTTTAGAAACGGCACCCCAATTAGCTTCTTTAAATCTAAAAAACTGCGATGCTCCAGAAAGTAAACCGATGAACACCCCAATCCATAATTGATACTTATTATGATGTTCTACAGGATCTTGAATCACATAACCTTCGAATCCTGGGTTAAATAATTCGGCAATTTTATTATAAACTGGAAGTGACGTTGAAGCAGTTATTAAGCAGGCTGAGAACAAAAGAACTAACGAACCAATAAACATCCAAAATTCTTTAGAGGCCAAAGCTTCTTCTTTTTCAATACTTGGAATTGATTTTTGTTTGACAAAAAACATGGCGATTGGGAAAATAAAAAAGAAGGAAGTAAAAATTAGTAATTGTTTTTCTAATCCCATTTCAGTAAAGGCATGTACTGAAGTTTCTCCCAAAATTCCACTTCGAGTCAAAAACGTAGAATACAAAATGAAAAAGAACGTCAAAATATAAAATAAGTAGGTGCTTCGAATGGAATGTCCTGTTGCTCTAGCAACTAGGTGAGTATGTATTCCCGCGACGATTAAAATCCAAGGAACTAAAGAGGCATTTTCCACCGGGTCCCATGCCCAGTATCCTCCAAATGTTAAAGCTTCATAGGCCCAAGCTCCTCCCATCAAAATACCAGTTCCTAAAATTGCTCCTGAGAACAATGCCCAGGGAAATGATACTTTCAACATTTCCGTATGTTTCCCATTCCACAAACCTGCAATAGCATAACAAAATGGAATAGTCGTGGAAGCAAATCCTAAAAATAGGGTAGGTGGGTGAATCGTCATCCAATAATTTTGTAGCAGGGGATTCAATCCATTTCCACTTAACAATTCTACATAATCAGCTTTGGCGAAAAGAGGAATATCCATGGTGTCCCGTAACATCATCAATGGATTCGCTCCAATCTTTGTTTCAAAAATATAAACTCCTAAAATCATCGATCCAATGAAAAACTGAACTAATGATAACATAGACATTACTGG
>CAYGRM010000529.1:0-3786 GCA_964352225.1 uncultured Saprospiraceae bacterium
GAATTATAAACTATGAAGAGCAAATTTATATAAATTTTTTCTAACAGCTGATAAAGACGAATAAGATTAAACTCTTCGAAGTTTTAACAAAATTGGTTTTTTAACAAAACAGAATCGAACTCGTTAAATATAAATTAAGACTCGTTTTTAAGCTTTTTTTTCTCGGCAAGCGTTATATCTTTGGAGCATCAAAATAATAGATTTGAAAACGATAGATAAATATTTAATCAAACAATTCATCGGGCCATTTATAGCCACCTTTTTTATTGCATTATTCGTCTTACTGATGCAATTTATTTGGGTGTATGTGGATGATATGGTAGGAAAAGGTGCAGGATTTGGGTTGGTTTTGGAAATTATTTTCTACAATAGTATTTCTTTAATTCCATGGGCATTACCAATCGCTATTTTGATCTCCTCGGTGATGGTGATGGGTAATTTGGGGGAACGATATGAGTTAGCTAGTTTGAAGTCTGCTGGAGTATCCCTGATTCGAGTAATGCTACCAATGCTATATTTTGCGATTGGTATTACTTTCTTTTCTTTTTTCTCTTCCAATAATTTAGTTCCTATTGCCAACTTGCAATTCAAATCTCGACTACACGATCTTCGAACTCAAAAGCCTACCCTTAATTTAGAGGAAGGAGTTTTTAATGAAGATTTTAAAGGGTTTATCATTCACATAGGGAAAAAAGAAAAAGATGATCGAACCATTAAAGATGTCATTATTTATGATCACCAAGATTATAATCGTGGGAAATTTAGCATGATTACAGCTGAATCTGGAGAAATGTATATGTCTTCTGACAATTCTTATTTTGTCATGGAACTTAAAAATGGCCATCACTATCAAGAAGGAGATAAGGCTCAAAAAGATGAAAAAGAAAAATACACCTTCACTAGAACAAAATTTGACGAATGGAAAAAGGTATTTGATACAGGTGAATTTAATATTAATATGACTGATACAGATCGATTTTCAAAACATTATTCGATGCTGTCGGTGCGACAATTATGGAATGCAGTTGATTCAATTGATACTAGAATTGGAAGTTATAATACTAGGTTAGATGAATATGTTCAAAAAGCATTTTTTCCATTAAAAAAAGAGTTTTTAGAAAAAAGGAAACAAGAAAATGCTGAACAATTAAAAGCTAAGAAATTAAAAGCTAAGGAGGCGATGGAAAAAAGAAAAGAAGAAGAGACTAAGGAAAATGAAAAGACACCAGAAAAAACTACGCCTACCATAGCGAAACCTAACGACTCAAAAGTTGTAAAAAAGAACCCAGCATCCACACCACCAAAATCTGTAAAAACAAAAACTAAACCCAAAACTAAAACAACTAAACCCAAACCAATCAATAAGGCAAAGGCTAATAAAATAAGTAGGGAAAAAGCGAAAAAAGCAAGAGAAAAAGTTACTCAAAAAAAGCAAGATGATGATGTTGCGAAGAAAGAGGAAGAGGAAAGAAGGTTGGAAGTATTAAAAAAAGAAAGGGCGATGACGCAAGTCTTAACACAAGAAATAGATCGGCCGCTCAAGGATTTTGATTCATTTTATAGCATGTTTCCACCATCAGAAAGAGGAAGGTTTAATTTAAAAGAAAGAGCAAAAACTACAGCTAGAGGTGTACTAAATCAAGCTGAAGCAATTCAAAGGAGTATTCAACCCAAAAAAGAATCTCGAGTGAAACATATTTTTGTTTTGTACTCGAAATTTACTTTTGCGTTGGTTTGTTGCGTGTTCCTATTTATAGGAGCTCCGATGGGAGCCATTGTGCGTAAGGGAGGATTTGGTTACCCTTTATTGATTGCGATTTTATTTTTTATGATGTTTATCGTTTTAAATATATTATTTCAAAAGCTAGCGGAGAGTTTTGTATTGCCCGCAGAAATTGCTGTTTGGTGTCCTCTTTTGGTTTTAGTTCCGATCAGTTATATTTTAACTATTCGCGCTTTAAAGGATAAAAAGATTTTAAATTTTGATAAGTATATTTCAAAAATAATTGAATTATTTAAGTACTTACAAAACCGTTTTCAAAAAAAAATCAGTTGAAAATCTAAATAGAAGTACTGATTTATAATTCTTCTAACAATACATTTACTTTTTGATGAAAAATATATTTCTGAATAATATCCATTACATTTCTTGCTGTATTTTATTTTTCCTTTTTGGAGGAGTATTGTTATTTTTTATTGAAAAGCCAGATGTGATCTTTTTTTTTAGTGAAAATAGAACTCCATTTTTAGATATCTTTTTTACTTACTTTACAAAAATGGGAGAGGAGATCATGTACTTAGTTTTCCTCGTGGTGTTTTTATTTGTAAAAGTTAGATATTCAATATTGATCCCTTTGATTGGAATAACCGTTTCTGTCGTCAGTCATTTAACGAAAACTTATTTTTCTCATGACCGACCTTTAATGTTTTTAGAAAATATGCATTTGGCAGACCAGGTAAACTTTGTAGAAGGAGTTAAGTTATTAGTTGGTCCTACTAGTTTTCCCTCAGGTCATACTATGTCTGCTTTTGCTCTTTATGGTTTAGTAGCTTTTATGTTTCCAAGAAAAAAAATATGGGGAGTAGTTTTCTTTGTCTTTGCTTTATTGATTGGACTCTCAAGGAATTATTTAGTGCAACATTTTTTCCAAGACATTTACTTAGGTTCATTGATTGGATTTGGGTTATCCATCTTGTTTTTTTGGGGACAAGAAAAATTTATAGCAGAAGAAAGTCATTGGTTAAATCAGCCAATATGGAAACGGAAAAGAAAAACTATAGCTTCCAATTAAGTTTTAATAAATAGATGAAGTCCTCCAATAAATAAGAATTGTAAAATCATTGTCCCGTCAATTACCCCCGTAAAGAAATAATCGTGTTTAATTTTATCAGACAGGCGAGTAATAAACCAAGTTGTAAGAAAAGAAAGAGATAATCCTAACAGTACACTTATATTGTAACTTCCTATGAACCAGTTAATTACAGCTAATGAAAAAGCTAAACTTAAACTTATCCCTCCTAATATTTTTGTTTTTTTAATCCCAATTACTGCGGGAATTGTTTGCACATTACTGTGGGAATCTACTTTTAAATCTCGAACATCAAAAGGTAAAGTAATCGCGAAAATAAAAAATGCTCTTTCCAAAATCATTAATCCAACGGGCAAGGCAGAGGCCTCATCAATTTCTAAAGCTGGTAAAAAGACAGTTACCCACGACCAGACAATCGCGATCAAAAATATCTTTATATGGTTGAAATCCCTCAAGCGTTTTTTTCCATTAAAAAATGGAATTACATATCCCAGAGAGATAATTCCAGGAATTATTAAACTTGATTGAACGGCGAAGGGAACGTTCCAAAAACAAATTGCTCCACCAATTCCAGAGACTAAAGCATAAAAGGAAATATGATTTTTGAATTTTTCGATGATGGCATATCTTTCCATTTCCCGAAACTCAGAAACTTTAGAAATACCGATGATTCGATGTAAAGCATAAATAAAAAGAGTAGCAAAAAAAATCAAACCTAATAACCAATTCCAATCTAATCTTTCAGTCAAAATAAATTGCGTTTGCGCGCACATAGCAGTTGCACAAATAGCAATCCATAGGTTGCTGTAAAAAATAAGATTGATCAGTTTTTTTAATAACAAGATGATTAAAATTGAAGGTGAATTAAGTTTTCTTCTCAATAAATGAAACGTTTCAAATCTACGTAAGTTATTTTTTTAATATTAAAAAAAAGTCCTGCTAGAACTTGATGATCTAGCAGGACTCTTTTTTAAGA
>CAYGRM010000530.1:0-3769 GCA_964352225.1 uncultured Saprospiraceae bacterium
AATATAGTAATTTTCAACATATATCTAAATCCTCAATAAAAAAACATGAATATACTTGAGGAAATGTAGTTTTAAAATCAAAAATCATAGTAACCCTTTTTCAAAAGTTTGTTTTCTTTGTAGTTGCTGGATTCATAAAAAACTCAGCACAACTACTTTTTAATTTTTCAATAAAAAAATCAACTAGCATGTTAAAAAGATTGTACGTACTGACTTTCATTTTTGTAAGTATAAGCATTGGTTTAAATGCACAACAAAACAATACAAAAATTTCAGTCGAAGATATTTGGGAAAAATATGAATTCGTTCCAAATTCAGTCCCTGGGTTTAATTTTCAAAATGATGGAAAACATTATACTCGACTGGAAGAAAATAAAATCAAGCAATATGATTTAACTACAGGTCAATTTACTAAAGATATTTTTGATGCTACTAGCGTAACTGGAAATTCAGAATTTAATGGAAAAATGGATGGCTATACCTTCAGCAAGGACGAAAGTAAAATTTTGATAAAAACCGAAACAGAATCCATTTATCGAAGAAGTACGAGAGCTAATTTTTATGTTTGGGATAAAAATAACAATACTCTTACAACTGTCGAAAAAGAAGGAAAACAGCGTTACACTTCTTTCTCAGACGATGCAACAAAGGTTGCTTTCGTCCGAGGCAACAATATGTATTATAAAGATTTAGCTAGTGGAAAAATCACCCAGATTACTACTGATGGACAGTTCAATTCCATTATCAATGGAGCGACTGATTGGGTTTATGAAGAAGAATTTTCGATTGCAAAAGCATTTGAGTGGTCACCTGACGGAAACAAAATTGCGTTCCTAAGATTTGATGAATCAGAGGTAAAAGAGTTCACTATGACCCTTTACAATCGGGACTTATACCCAGAATACGAGACTTTTAAATACCCAAAAGTTGGAGAAAAAAATGCCGTTGTCTCCGTTCATGTTTTTGATGTAAAAACAGGAAAAATCACTAAAGTAGCAACTGGTAATGAACCTGATATATATTTCCCAAGAATCAAATGGACACTTGATCCAAATAAATTATGTGTCTTTAAAATGAATCGTCACCAAGATAAATTAGATTTATTATTAGCTGACGCAACGACTGGAAAAACTTCTGTCATGCTGACTGAAGAAAATAAATACTACATTGATATCACCGATGACATGACTTTCTTGGAAGATGGGAAATGTTTTATTTGGACGAGTGAAAAAGATGGATTCAATCATATCTATATGTACGAATTAGATGGAAAACTTAAGCGACAGTTGACGGAAGGTAATTTCGATGTGACTAATTTTTATGGTGTAGATGAAAAAAGAAAAACCATTTACTACCAAGCTGCGGAAGATTCACCAATGGAAAGACAGGTCTATTCGCTAAGTTTTAAAGGAAAGAATAAGAAAAAAATTACTCCTGCCAAAGGAACTAATCAAACCCAATGGAGTAGTAATTTTGATTATTATGTGAATACTCATTCTACCTTAAATTCGCCTGCGACTTATACTGTCTTTGAAAACTCAGGGAAAGAAATTCGAGTTATTGAAGACAACGCAGACATGAAAGCTACTCAGCAAAATTATGGTTGGAACAACTTTGAATTTTTTAATGTGCCGATTGAAGGTGGTGAAAAATTAAATGGTTGGATGCTTAAACCTACTGATTTTGATCCAAATAAAAAGTATCCAGTTTTCATGTATGTTTATGGAGGCCCTGGAAGTCAAACAGTAAACGACTCTTGGGGTGGTTTCAACAATTGGTGGTACCAAATGCTAGCCCAAAATGGTTATATCGTCGTAAGTGTAGATAATCGAGGTACAGGAGCACGAGGTCAAGAATTTAAAAAAATGACCCACTTGCAACTAGGAAAATACGAAACGATGGATCAAATTTCTGCTGCAAAATATCTTGGAGATCAATCTTATGTCGATGCTAGTCGAATTGGAATTTTTGGCTGGAGCTACGGAGGTTACATGTCTTCACTTTGTCTTTTCAAAGGAGCAGATGTTTTCAAATCTGCGATTGCCGTTGCACCTGTGACGAATTGGAAATGGTACGATACTATTTACACAGAGCGATATATGCACACCGAAAAAGAAAACGAAAGTGGCTATAAAGATAATTCCCCCGTCAACTTTACAGACTTGATGAAAGGAAAATACTTATTAGTTCATGGAGTGGCTGATGATAATGTACATTTCCAGAATACTGCTGAAATGGTCAATGCATTGATTCGTTCCAACAAGCAATTTGATACTTATTTTTATCCAAACAGAAACCATGGAATTTATGGTGGAACAACTCGGTTACACCTTTATAATAAAATGACAGATTTCATTTACGAAAATTTGTAGGTAATAGATCGCTTTGCTGACCGAGGACAGATCGATCCGCAAAGCGATCTAAATAAAAAAAAATGGAAAAACATAACAATACATACACGCGAAGATGGTCTACTGCTATCTTCGCGTTTTTTTTATTCAGCTTTTTTTTTACTAATTGTAAAAACACTCCTCCTCCACCAAAAGATCTTTCCAAGTTAGACTGGATTCTTGGCAATTGGAAAGTAGATGAAGGAAGTGATTTCGAAACTTGGACTAAGATTAATGATCAATATTATTTTGGGAGAAATTTTCGCATTTATAATGAAGGTGATACTGCGGTGCAGGAGACGATAGATTTAGTCATCAGAGAAAATCAAATACTTTATATTCCAACTGTCAAAACATCAAAAGGAAATCATCAAGTCCCTTTTAAGATGATCTCAGATTCTGATAAATATTTCATTTTTGAAAATGAGGAAAATGATTTTCCAAAAAAAATAAGCTATACAAAACTTGATAACAATACTGTTCGAGCGCGGATTGAAGGAGGAAAAAGGAAGGTAGATTTTCAATTTGTTAGAATTGAATAAAGGTTGAATACAGTCGTCTTAAAGGTTTCTTAACAAGAAACTAGGTGACTTTTCTCAATTTTCACGTTAAATATAATGTCAATGGTTGTGTGATTTTGCGAAATGTTAGTGTACTTTTTAACATACTTTAAGAATCAGAAAAAACGTTAACATAACTATGTATTTTAATAGCAAACCTCACAAATCGTAATTTAATCTACTAAAAATCAACACTTAATACATTTTAAAAATGTAAATTTGATTTCAAAAACTGTCATTTTTCGCTCTAATTTTCCAAAAAACTTGACAGAGTATTTGATAAAAGGTAGTTTTACTATATAAAAAATACGTTTCTGGCATAAAGTTAGAACCTTGTAATTAAAAAAATAGATCATGAAAAATCTAATGTTATTATTCTTAATTATTCCTTGTTTGGCTGCAACTAGTCAAAACATGGATAATATATCAAAGGCTTTGAGTAGAGGTGATGTTGAGTCTCTATCTACTTACTTCGATGAAAATGTAGAAATTGATGATGACTTTTATAATAAAGCTGAGGCAAAAGCTGTGGTGAAAAAATTCTTTTCTAATAATCCACCAAAGTCTTTCAGTCTTATCCACCAAGGAACTTCAAAAGGTGAAGACTCTAAATATTTCATTGGAAACTTAAACGCAGGAAGCGGTACTTTTAGAGTCTATGTTTATATGAAATTATCTGGAAGTCAATCACTTATTCAAGAACTTCGATTTGATAAAGAATAGTTTTATTATCTGTTAATTTAAAAAATAGAAAAGGAGCATTCATTAATTTGGATGCTCCTTTTTTAGTTATTTTTTTTTGAACCATATAAGAGACTT
>CAYGRM010000531.1:0-3764 GCA_964352225.1 uncultured Saprospiraceae bacterium
TTGCACATCTTCATACCCAAGTTCGTAGGCGACTTCCTGAATTTGCAAGTCAGAATATTTTAAAAGCCTCCTTGCTTCCACCATTTTTCGTTCCTGAATAAATCTGAGTGGCGTCTTTTTTCCAATCTTCGAAAAGATATTAGAAAGTGTTTTGGGAGATTTGTGCAGGAGTTCGGCATATTCTGCGACGGTATGTTTAGTCTTAAAATGTTGTTCCACCAAGAAATTAAATTCCCGAATAATATCTGATTCAAAAGATTTGACCTCACCTTGTTTTTGAGATTTGAACAATCGAGTGCAGAGAATCAAATATCGTTTAAGCATCATCTGCAGCATTTCAATTTGCAAATTATCGTTGCTTTCCATTTCGATTTGGAACATCTTCCAAACAGTTTCAAATTTCTCAACATCTTCTTTTGGAATATTTATGATCGGTAATTGCGAAGCGCCAAAAAACAAAATTCCTTTGCACCCAACCTCATGATCATGATCGAGGATACAATAAAAAGATTTATTAAATCTAACTAATCTAACATCTTCTACTCGTCCAATTTTAACTTTATGAAATTCAGTTAAAAAGACAATTTGATTTTTCTCAAAATCATATCTTCTACCATCAATAAATAAATGATTATTTTCTTTTTTAAACCATAGAATAGTTAATCCATTTTCAATAACTTCTTTTAAAACGTGGCAATTATTTTGATCGACTGTGACGAGATGCAAATATTCGTTGGTGCTTCCTATAAATTTCATAAATGATATTTTTCACAAAAAAACACTTTTTTAGTTAAGTTGTTTCTTTAGAATCAAATTGATATTGTCCGATAGGATACCATTAAAATTGAAAATTATTCTTTCATTAATCCTTGTTACATTTGTGTTCTAAAATATTTAAAATGAAATTTAATTTAGCCTTCCTTTTAGTATTAACCAGTTTTATTTCTTTTTCCCAAGGTGAAAATAAAGAATTAGAGTTAGAATATACTGATCATTATGGTACCCGCGAGAGGTTTATAATAGAATTTTATTTAAAGAATAATTCTGATGATACTCTTTTTATCCATCGCTCAGTTCCATTTAAATATCAACCAAGAATAAATTCCTCAGTTCCTTTTGCTCCTGAATTTTACAGGTTGAAATTTCTGACTGATGTAACTTTTTGTGAAATCGTACCATATTTTGTGGGAACCAACGGAAGACCCATTAAAGATTCAACTTATTTCTTAGCCATTCCTCCAAAAGGACAACATCAAGTAAATTACTATAATAGCGGTACTGATCAAATGATTTGTGATGAAGAACTAGATGAGATAAAAGTAAAATTTGAATATGATTTTGATAAAAGATATTTGGATAAGACATTTTTTGCCAAAGAAATAACTGAAGCTGGAAAGTTATCAAAAGAGCAAAGTGAATCAGTTTATAATCTCTTGCAAAGGTCGTATCAAGGGAAAATTGAGTCTAAAGAAATTACTATTGATTTAAATAATATTCCAAAAGGAATTTCTATTGCTTTTAAGAAAGAACGAGCGTTACGAAGGGCAAAAAGAGAATTTGGAATTGAGATATCCGAAATTTATTTGCCAGATTATTTAAATAATTTTAGTGGGATTCATATCAATGTGGAAGATGATTTCCAAGCTAATCAGATAAAAAAAATGCAATCTAACTTAATGAAAGCACTTGGATCAGCAAGAAGTTACTATTCGATTATTAGGCAAAAAAATAGGATTAAATGGTTGGTTGGATCAAGTGGAAAAGATCGAGTTTACCACTATGATTATCAAGATGTTTTGGATTCTTTGAATTTAGCCAAGCAAGAATTTTTGGTAAAAAAAGAAAATTCGGAAATCAAAGATTACGAAATACATAGTACTTATTGGCACTTGCAAAATGTGGGAGCAACATCTAGCCAATTCATTAGCAAACATGTTTTCCTAATTTTAAAAAATCAAGCAGGGGAGTTTTTTGCAACGTCATATCGGGATCGTATTTATCTAAGATCATTTCTTAAATTAACTCAAACAGATCATGGATTTGAGTATATCAAAAAATCATATAGTTCATTTACCGATGATCAAAAATTCACTTACGAAGTTTTAGCAAATGGAGATTTGGTTTTGGCAAAAAGTGATTCGGTGGAAAATGGGAGGATGCAATATCAAGGGTATTTGATAAAAATAAAATGAGAAATTCGGAATTACTATTTTTTAATTTTTTTTAAAATAAAATTGGAATGCTTAAAAATTACATCATTATATTAATTTTCTTTTGTGCTAATTTTGCTTTTGCACAAAATGAAACCGATACCTTGAAAATGGATTGGGAAGAATATGATCCACCTTCAACTTTGGTCGTTCCGGAAACGATTATTACCCGAGCTAAATTTCCATTTATTGATATTCATAGCCACCAATGGCGAATGGATGAAATGGATTTAAATGATTTAGTTCGGCCGATGGATTCGATGAATATGGCGATCATGAATAATTTGAGTGGTCAAAATGGAGAGCGATTGAAAAGGATGACGGACAATATCAAAAAGCAATTTCCTAATCGATTTATAGTTTTTGCCAATATTGAATTGCGAAGTATTGATGAACCTGACTGGGCGGTAGAAACAGTCAAGCAATTAGAATTTGATTTTAAGAATGGTGCAAAAGGGTTGAAGATATATAAAAGCCAAGGAATGACAAATGAGGATTCAAAAGGAAATCGGATTCGAATCGACGACCCTAGAATTGACCCTGTTTGGGCAAAATGTGGAGAGTTGGGAATTCCAGTTTTGATTCATTCGGCAGACCCAAAATCATTTTGGGAGCCACATGATAACCAAAATGAAAGATGGCTAGAATTAAAAACACATCCAAGACGAAAACGGGACGCCAACAATCCTGCCCCTTGGGAGCAAATTATTGAAGAGCAACACAACATTTTTAAAAAACATCCAAAGACGAATTTTATCGCTGCTCATTTTGGTTGGTTTCCCAACGACCTTACTAAACTAGGAGAATTATTGGATGAGATGCCAAATATGTATGTAGAAATTGGCGCCATCATTTCGGAACTCGGAAGACAACCTCGAGCGGCCAATCGGTTTTTTGAAAAATACCAAGACCGGGTTTTGTTTGGCAAAGATTCTTGGAAGCCAGATGAGTATCCAACCTATTTTAGAGTTTTGGAAAGTGATGATGAATATTTTCCATACTATAAAAGGTATCATGCTTTTTGGAAAATGTATGGTTTGGCTTTGCCAGATCATATTTTGAAAAAGTTGTATTATAAAAATGCTTTGCGCATTGTACCTGGGTTGGATAAGAGTTTGTTTCCTGAATAGATTTTTTTGGAAAATGGGAAAAGCCTTTTTGACTTAATTGTTGGGGAGGCTTTTCTTGTTTTTTAAAGGCATCAGATTCGATGCCTTTAAAATAAATTCATTTCTTCGAAAATCTTATCAAGTTGAATTTTTAATTGACCAAGTAAGTCATGTGTACTCGTATAATTTGTATAGAAGTGTCCTAAATCACTTATTTTTTGCTTAAAATCTCTAAGTGTAATTAAATGGTCAAGATTAGCAGATGAAGTTGAAATTTGTATATCCTTAAAATAAGTATAAATAAATTTTGGTTGACCTTTTTCTTTAAAATTGTGATGAGCTACATCAAATTCTTCTACTGAAAACCCTCCAGCTTTTGTTCCAAAAAGACTAATAAAAATATCACTTTTCAGAATTGCTTTATTGTACTCATCTTGGAGGCGAT
>CAYGRM010000532.1:0-3740 GCA_964352225.1 uncultured Saprospiraceae bacterium
TTTTCTAATTTAATAAAACCGAATAGCTCTAGTTTGTTTAATTGGAACGGGTATTGGGCGTATTTAAGCGGATTAACACGGATATACTATATTATGCAATGGGGAAAATCCGCGTTCATCCGCTTAAATCCGCCCAATCTGAGTTCCTATTGTCTTACTATAAACAATAAAATCACGAAGGTAAAATATATATTTTTGAAATTAGTTCACTCCCCAATCTTTTAAAATTTCTTCCGTGTCCTCCCCAGCTGCTCTCGAGCCAAATTGAACTTCCGAGACCGTTCGACTAAATCTTGGTGCAGGTGAAGGTTGAACTATTCCATCTAATTCTTGGTAAGTTTCTCGCGTCACATTATGTGGATGTTTCTGTGCTTCTAAATAATCCAAAACTGGAGCAAAACAAATATCAGTTCCTTCCATCATTTCACACCACTCATCCCGAGTTTTTGTTTTGAAAATTTGGATAAATTTTTCTTTGTACTCAGGCCATTTGGAAGGATTATTTTGGGCTTTAAATTCAGTAGGATCAAGTCCTAATTTTTCCAGAAGCAAAGCATAAAATTGAGGTTCTAATGAACCGATAGAAATGTATTTTCCATCACTCGTTTCATACACATCATAATAATGTGAACCAGAGTCCAACATATTTGAACCATGTTGAGTATTCCACATTCCCATTCCATTTAGTGAATTAAAAACGGACATCAAAACCGCTGAACCATCAGTCATTGCCACATCAATCACTTGTCCTTTTCCAGATTTCTGAGTTTCAATTATGGCTGCTAAAATACCGGTGACTAAAAACATTCCACCGCCTCCATAGTCTCCCACCAAATTCAAAGGAGCAACAGGAACTTGTCCTTTTCTGCCAATTGCCCGCAAAGCACCAGTCAAGGAAATATAATTAATGTCATGTCCAGCCGCAGATGATAGCGGTCCATATTGCCCCCAACCAGTCATGCGACCGATAATGATTTTGGGATTTCTTTTTTGTAAAACCTCGGGACTTAATCCTAACCGCTCCATCACTCCTGGTCGGAAACCTTCAAATAAAACATCTGCTTTTTCGACTAAAGTCAAAAGTGTCTCGATGTCTTCAGCATCTTTTAAATTTAAAGCAATGGATCGTTTGCCTCTCCGATTACAGTCAGGAATTCGAAAATTTTTATGCTCAGATTTTCTTTCTACCAAAATTAAATCTGCTCCCATATCAGCTAACATCATCCCAGCAAAAGGTGCTGGACCGAGTCCTCCAATTTCAATTATTTTAATTCCTTTTAGTGGGCCCATGGACTGTTTTTTAGACCGCTGTGCTGTCAGAGGTCAGATCAGTCGCTTTGCTCCTTGTCAGATCGCTTCGCTGTCAGACTGACGATTTTAGTTTTGTAATCACTTTACATTTATCGTCAATCTGACAGCGTAGCGATCTGACAGTCGCCAAAGGCGACGATCTGACTTCTGACAGCGAAGCGGTCTTATTCTAAATAGCTATTGCTGCTTTACCATAATCATGAATTGATTTTCCTGACTCCACTAATTCTCTCAAACTATCAGGTACTGAAAATCTAAATCCATATTTATTGGCGAAATCATCACACTCTTCGATAAATTTCTTACCGCCCACAAAGTCAATATAAGACAAAGCACCTCCTGTATATATCGGGAATCCCCAACCTAAAACAGATCCTAAATCTCCATCAACTACGCTTCGCAAAACACCTTCTTCCAAACATCGGTAAGCTTCAATTGCTTGACGATGCATGATTCTTTTGGCAATGGTATCTTTATCTAAAGTATCAACATTGGAATTAAAGATGGTTCCCAATTCTTTCCAAAGTCTTTTCTTTTTACCTTGAGGATAATCGTAAAAACCTTTGCCATCTTTCTTGCTAGTTCGGCCATGCTCTTTTACCATTTTTTTTGTAATCTGATATGCTCTTTCTTGAGATGGTAACTTAGTTGGCGTCGGATCACTTTCGTAAACGTGCATACTCAAAGTCAAAGTCACTTCATCATGAACTGCTAGTGGTCCAACCGGCATTCCTTTTTGCTTGGCAATATTTTCAATCATTGCTGCTGGAACTCCTTCTTCTAATAAAAACATTCCTTCACTTACAAATGTCCCGAAGCAACGCGATGTATAAAATCCTCTAGAATCATTTACTACGATCGGCACTTTACCAATCGCAACGGTATAATCAACTGCTGCCGCAATAGCTTTATCTTCCGTTTTTTCTCCAACGATAATTTCTACCAATGGCATTTTATCAACTGGTGAAAAGAAATGGATTCCAATAAAGTTTTCAGGCCGTGCTGAAGACTTAGCTAATAAGGTAATCGGAATAGTTGAAGTATTCGATGCATAAACTTTGTCAGTTGCTAAAACTGCTTCCGTCTCTTTCGTTACTTTATCTTTCAAATTTGGATCTTCAAAAACTGCTTCGATCACCAAATCACAACCTGCCAAATCTGCGGCAGAGTCTGTTGGATGTATTCTTGATAAAAGTGCTTCAGCTTTTTCAGGGGTAGATCGTTTTCTAGAAATTGCTTTTTCCAATAACTTTTCCGAATAGCCTTTTCCTCTTTCTGCTCCTTCAACTGAAATATCTTTTAGTACGACTTCCATTCCTGCTTTGGCAGAAACATAAGCGATACCTGCTCCCATCATTCCTGCTCCAAGAATTCCTAATTTTTTCACTTCATATTTAGGTTCTGTCTTAGGGCGAGCTTTTCCTTTTTTGGCAGCTTGCATTCCCATGAAACCTGTACGGATCATATTCTTCGCTTCCTTGCTTCCAAGTGCTTTGGTAAAGTATCTTGCTTCAATCTCTAATGCTCGATCGAAGTTTACTTGCAATCCATCGTGCACAATACTTAAAATATATTGAGCTGCTGGATAATTTCCATGGGTCATTTTTCTCACATTTCCGATTGCTCCCATCATCGTTTGAGCACCCATTGGACTCATTAATCCTCCACCTGGAATTCTGTGTTTTTTATTATCCCAAGGTTGAACTGGATTTGAATTTTCTAAAATCCATTGCTTAGCTGCAGCTAATAATTCTTCTGGAGAATTTACAACAGCATCAATCAAACCATCTTTCAATGCTTTGTCTGGACGTGCTTGAACGCCTTGAAGTAGGTAAGTTAATCCGGTTTGAATTCCAGTTAAGTAAGGTGTTTTAGCAACTCCTCCTCCTCCTGGGAGCAGTCCAACATTAATTTCGGGAAATCCAATTTTGATCATTGGACTATTTAAAACTATTCGATGATGACAGGTCAAACATAGTTCAAAACCACCTCCCATTGCGGTTCCATTGATCGCTGCAACGAATGGTTTTCCACCGGTTTCGATTTTTCGGAATGATTGGTGCATTTTCATGATGCCAGCAAATTGCTCTTCTGGATCACCACCCATATTTTTCAATTCTCGCAAATCTGCGCCTGGCATAAACATGCTTCGGCCAGAGGTTAGGATGACTCCTTTGATGCTGTCGTCTGCGATTGCTTCATGAGCTACTTTTAGATATTCATTGATGAAATCTGTGCTGAAAAGGTTGGTTGGATTATTGACTTGGTTGATCACGAATGTTGCTACACCATCGGTGTCGATGCTGAATTCGAATAAGTCGTTTTTTATATTTTGCATTTTTTTTAATTTTTATTTGTTAGTTTAGATCGCTGCGCTGTCAGAGGTCAGATCAGTCGCTTTGCTCCTTGTCAGATCGCTTCGCTGTCAG
>CAYGRM010000533.1:0-3721 GCA_964352225.1 uncultured Saprospiraceae bacterium
AGAGAATTATGATCAATGAAATTAGGGTTATGAGAATAAGAATAAGTAAAAGTTTCAATTGGTTTTTTGTTAGCAAATTATATTTAAGGGAAGATAGATGAGGTGATTTTTATTAGTAAAAGAGACTGATTTTTGTCATGCAGAGATATGAATTTATATGGTGATGAAAATCATTACTATAAATGATAAAAGTCAACTTCTAGAAAAAGGTATTTTGTTTCCTTTACACAGGAGGTGTTTATTTTAAGACTTAATTTTAGTTGAATTCTGGATTGAAAACATTTATAATTTCATTCACTTCACAAAATTATTTTAGGAGAGCACACCGCTTTAAAGGTTAGATTATTAACAAATAAAAAATTAATCAAAATGAAGAATACCATTCGTTTTACCACTTATCTATTATGCCTTCTTTTTATTTTCTCTCAATGTCAAAATGCTCCAGCTCCAGCGGCAGATTCAACAAATTCAGCAGGAATTGACCAAAGTAAACTAACCGGTCAATCTGGGGTTAATGATTCCGATTCAGAAAAAAATATTTTACAAGTTGCTTTAGGATCAGCTGATCATTCAACTTTGGTAGCAGGAGTAACTGCTGCTGGACTTGGTGATGTTCTAACTAATGCTGGACCATTAACTGTATTTGCTCCTAATAATGCAGCTTTTGAAAAATTACCAGCAGGTACTTTGGAGACATTATTAAAACCTGAAAACAAAGATCAGTTAGCAAGAATTATTAAATACCATGCTGCACCAGGAAGTTATACTGGAGCGGGTATTCGAGGAGTGATGGGGATCGGGCAAGCAACTGGCGATAAAGTAAAAGTGACGATGAAAGATGGTGATACATTTATCAACGGAGCAAAAATCTTAGGCACCGTAAAAGCGTCTAACGGTTGGGTTCATGTCATAGATCAAGTTTTGCTTCCACCAGAAAAATAGTATTTTTAATTTTATCAAATTAGAAACCATCTTACAATGAATCAAAATGTAGAGGAGCATTTACCAGCTTATAAGGTTCGTCCTCGCTTTCAAGTAGCCACTTCTTTTTCTTTAGAGCAGTTGGTGGAGAAAATCCAAACTGGTTTGGAAAAGGAAGGAGCTACTTGCAAAGGCTGGGTGCATAAATCTGGTTACGGTAAGTTACTAATCCATCAAGAGGATCAACATTATTGGTCTCCGCAATTATCATTGACTTTGGAGGAGGCAGGGAAAGGGAGTTTACTTCGTGGAGTATATGGTCCTCGCGAATCAGTTTGGACGATGTTTATGTTTTTCTATTTTCTAATTGCATTTGCCACAGTAGTAATTACTATTATTGGCTTATCAAATGTCTTTTTAGGAAAACCTGGATTGGTACTATGGTTGGTTCCATTTTTAATTTTGACTTTTCTTACACTTTTCTTGGTCGCCTATATTGGTCAAAAATTAGGACATGATCAAATGGTGACCCTTCATCAATTTTTGGAAGAAACAACTGACTTAATTATTGACGAAGAACATCAAGTTGAACTTTAAGTAAGCTCAAATTCAATAGTTTTACTAAGTTTTTCTTTTTGAAGTGAAAATCCAAACCAACATGAGTATACATTTAGACGCCAAGCAAGGTGATATTGCTGAGACTGTTTTATTGCCTGGAGATCCCTTGAGAGCGAAGTTTTTTGCAGAAAAAATGCTTACGGAAAGTCATTGTTATAATCGAGTGCGTGGAATGTATGGTTATACCGGATTATATAAAGGAAAGAGAGTATCGATTCAAGGAACTGGAATGGGGATGGGAAGTTCAGCAATTTACATCAACGAACTGCTGCAAAATCACCAAATAAAAAATATGGTTAGAGTAGGAACATTTGGTGCCATTCAAAAACAAATAAAAGTTGGACAGGTTGTTTTAACAATGAGTGCATCAGGTGACTCGAGTGCCAATTCTATAAATTTTGGAGGAATACATTTTGCTGCGACTGCTGACTTTGACTTATTACTAAAAGCTTATCAAGCTGCACAAAAATTAAATATTGCTACGATTCAAGGATCCATTTTTAGTACAGATACCTTTTATGATAATAATCCAAAGCGTTGGGATATTTGGGAGAAACATGGCGTTTTAGGAGTGGAAATGGAATCTCAAATATTATTTACCCTAGCTAAAAAATATAATGTAAAAGCACTTTCCATCCTTACCGCAAGTGATAATATTAGAACTGGTGAAGCTGCTAGTTCGAAAGATCGAGAGCAAAGTTATACCGATATGTTTAAGATTGCTATGGAGTTGATTTGAAAAAAAACATTAGAGAAGGGAATCCGCCTAATCCGCGTTCCCATAATAAAAGCCTCTTGTGCTTCTGACAACAAATATTAATCTCTTTCTAATTCAGGAATGTTTTTTTTATTGACAACTGTAATTTTTTGCAACTGAGCTAGAATTAAAAAAAATAAACCCAATGGAAGCATCGCTGAAACTCCAAATAATAACTCATAATAATAAGGCATAAAACCCATTGATCCCCAAAACATCGTGCCCTGCAAAAATAAAACTACTTCACTTAAAATAAATCCAACAATAAACACACGTATTCCGATTTTAGCTAAAAGGTTATCTAATTTAATTAATTTCATCTGCGCGGCAAATCCAAAAAGGAAAAGCGTCACCATGCCAATCAACATCAAATGCAAGAATCCCATGGCAAAATTTCTAATGGTATAGCCAATTACGGCAATCGCAGGAATAATTACGGCGGATTGAATTAGAATTTTGAACCCAAATGAAAAAAATGATAAAAAGAATAATAGGCGAGGAGTGACCTCTAATTTTTTTTGTAATTGCTTCCAAACATCTTTGGCTATTTTTATAAAGTAATAAAGTGCTACTAATTGTAAAGCCACTCCAGAACTATTGATATAAAACAAAATAGGAAGAGGATTTGCCCAAGTTACTGCTAATGCATAAGTGAGAAAGCATGATATCGACAAAAAGAAAAAGAAGCGTTTAGCATCCTGAGGATGGATAGTAATCTGGTGATTTTCTATAAACTTGAATAGTAAGGCAAGGATGGCAAAAATGAACCAACCATTAAATTGGAAATGAAGATAAAACTGAATCGTCATATAGTAAATAGCTTCTCCTTGCATATCAGATGCCATAATCGGCCCCATGCTCCATAATCCAAAAGTAGAGAAAACCATAAAAAATAAACTCATTTTTACCAACCAATTTGAAATGGGAAATGTATTGTCTGCCTGTGGTTGATGAAGTTTTTTTAGCTGTTGAATTTTTCCTAAATCTCTTAAAAAGAGGAATACAAAAATATATGAGAGTAATGTATGCATGACAGAAAACCCAATAGACCAACTAGCATATCCCATTTGAGGAAAGGAAACCAACATTCCTAAAACGCTTATTTGAGTTAACCAAAATAGGCTGTTATACTTTTTTAAATCAAAATCTTTTGGTAAAAAAGTAGTAATTAAAAAAGTAAACAAAGCGAGGTAAACCCATCCTAACATAGTAACATGTGAGTGAGCATGTAGGAAATTTTTAAATGCTAACCAACTTATTTCTTCCACATAAGCAAATCTCAATAATGCACCAATACTTACCGCTATCAACATATTGATTAGGGCAACTACTATCCATTTTTTAGGCATTGTAAATGTATTGTTATAATCTAAGAGGCTGTTTTGAAATGTGTGCTAAAATTTTTTATAGTGTATTTTTTTGCCA
>CAYGRM010000534.1:0-3720 GCA_964352225.1 uncultured Saprospiraceae bacterium
GCTTTCGTCCGTTCAAGGGATTTTTATTTCTCATGATCGAACGCTTACCCAAATTGGGATTCGTAGATCAAGTTCAACAGCGGCTAATAATCAGCGTGTAAAAGTATTGTTAGATAATATTCCTTTGAATCGCTAAATGAGTTAGCGGATTTACTTGCTGAAAATGAAAGATGGAATCTTAAAATTCAAGGGCATACGGATAATGTTGGA
Organism: uncultured Saprospiraceae bacterium; assembly: GCA_964352225.1. Classification (GTDB taxonomy): domain Bacteria; phylum Bacteroidota; class Bacteroidia; order Chitinophagales; family Saprospiraceae; genus CAJQQY01. Next base: position 211 of record CAYGRM010000534.1, read on the forward strand.
AATCCTGCGGATAACCTTGAATTATCTAAGAAAAGGGCAGAGGCTGTAGCAAGTTATTTATCTCGAAGGGGAATTGCTTATAATCGATTAAAGGTTTCTTGGTATGGAGAAAAACGTCCAATTGCAAGTAACGATACAGAGGAAGGAAGGCAAAAGAATAGGAGAGTGGAAATGGAAATTATGAAATAAATAATAACTTAGAGGAAGCTGGAAATTCAGAAAAGAGTAGGTTTAACTATTAAATCTTTAACATGCTCTTAATTTTTTTTTATTAAAACAATTAAAATTAAAATAATGAAAACAATTCGACTTGTACGTACCGTACTATTTTTTCTAACGCTAATAATAACTTCCAATCATTCCCTAACTGCACAATCGTGTAATTTACTTAGTGGCAATGTTAATTTAGGAGGACCGAGTCATGATGCTGGGTTTCAAGAAAATAATGCCACGAATGCAACAGCAATCTTGAGCAATGGAAATCTTGTAATTGCTTGGGAGACCCGTGATGATGTGGATGGTGACGGAAATGGAGGATTTTTCCAAGTCTTCAATGAATCTGGAACTGAGGTGACCAATGTTATAATGCCCTATGCTGATATTAATGCAGCGGGTACTGGTGACCAAGGTACCTCTGGCCCAGCAGTAGTAGCACTCAATACCGGCTTTGTTATAGTTTGGTCATCTGAAGATGGTCCAGGAGATACAGGCCCCGTAGGCGATGAACAACAGGATATTTACTTTAGAATTTACAATAATGACGGAGTGGCAGTAAATTCAACTACTCGGATTAGTGTGACTAGCGAAGAAGATAAACTCAGTTTTGTTTTACCGCTTAATACAGGTGGCTTTGTCGTACTAACTCATATTGACGAGGATGAGACAGGGAACAATGATGATTATTTCGTTTCGGCCTTTGATGCTAGTGGAGTGTCCACGAGTGGTGGCTTGATCAATATCTCTGGAGGTGCACATGATGCTGCTTTTCAATCTATAGATCAAGGGAGTGCCATGTTAGATTTAGGTGGAGGAAATTTTGTGGTAGCATGGGAATCACGCGATGATATAGACGGAGATGGAAATGGAGGTTTTTTTAGAATTTTTAATGCTGATGGAACAGCTATAACTGGTGTAGTTACACCCTATGCAGATATTAATTCTGGTGGAACAGGCGATCAAGCTACGCCCGGACCGATTACGATGGGTTTAGCCAATGGTAATTTTGTTATTGCTTGGGAATCTCAGCAAGGCCCTGGAGATATAGGCCCTGCTGCTGACGATATGCAAGATATTTATTTTCGGATCTATAGCTCTAATGGAACTGCAGTTACAGGAACAACTAAAGCCAATAGTGATAATACAGCAGACGAAGAACAACTTGAAGGGATGATTGAGTTGACAGGCGGCAACTTTGCGATGCTCTATTCTAGGGATGAAGATGATACTGGTAATAAGGATGATTATTTTATTAGAACTTTTACTGCTACTGGAATTGCAGCGGGGAATAGTTTTGAAATAAGTAGCGGTGCTCACCTTGATAATTTCTGTACAGTTAATTCTAATAACCGAGGATTGATTGCCTTAAATAATGGCAACTTCGCAGTTGGTTGGGCAGCACGAGATGGTTCTGATGGTGATGAAAGTGGCGCTTATTATCGAGTTTTTAATGCATCAGGATCGGCAGTAAGTCCAGTCACTTTTCCTTACCAAGATATTAATCCAGGAGGCATAGGTAATCAATCAAGCTTTGGTCCTATACTGGAGGCATTGCCTAATGGATTTACTATGGTCTGGCAATCAGAGCAAGGCCCAGGAGATGTTGGCCCAGCTGCAGATGATATGCAAGATGTTTATCATAGAGTGATTGATAACGATGGAATTCCAATTTGTGGAACTACTAAAACGAATGCAGGAAATGATCTAGAAGAAGAAGTATTAGTGGTTATTGATGCTTTAGCTAATGGAAACTTTGTAGTAGTGTATAAGGATGATGAAGATGATACCGGAAATAAAGACGATTATTTTTTTAGAGTGATCGGCGGTGCACCTGTGCAAATTCTTTGTCCTGCTTTGGGCTCGGCTTCGGTATCCACGTCAGCAGTTTGTATTAATGATGCTTTCGATGTAAGTGTTACAGGGCTTCAGAATATGGCGATGGTAGATAATAATGAGCAAGACTATGGGGTGAGATTTGTCGCTTTCGCTGATGCTACAGGCAACCCTTATAGTGGAGGAAATGTTCTCGGAACAGTCCCTTTTGGAAATCTTACCAATGGTGGGACGACAGCAATGCTTTCAGGAATTAGTATTAATATGGCAGATCCCAATTTATATATATATGCTATTCTTGATGCCAATCCAAGTGATGGAGCTTGTTTGCCCAATGCCCAATCAGAGATAGAAGTTATAGCTCTACCAACTGCTGCAATTGATAATCAAAATAACGTTTCATGTAATGGCTCCGCTGACGGTTCCTTAGCGGCAAGCGGAGGTACTTCATATCTATGGAGTAATGGAGCAACTGGAGCTGAGAACACTTCACTTCCTGCAGGAACTTATACCGTAACTGTATCTAACAATATTGGCTGTTCTGCAACTACAACTGCTACCATAACTGAGCCAACAGTATTATTAGCAACTACTGATCTTGATGCAAATACCTGTATGGGATCATCTGATGGAGTAGTTACGGTATCAGGAAGTGGAGGAACACCGGGTTATACTTACCTATGGTCAAATGGAGGTACTACAACCTCATTATCAGGTTTATCTGGTGGAACTTATACTGCAACGGTAACAGATGCGAATGGTTGTACAGCTACTTCATCTGTAACGGTTACTGAGTTCGCCCTACCTATTGTGACCACTTCTGTACCAGATACAGCATTTGCTATGAACGGAGTGCCCCCAGCAAATATTAACGGAGGAGGAACGCCGGTAGGAGGAATTTATACTGATGCTTATGGTGAAGTTGATGATGATGGAAATGGAATGACTTTTAGTTTTAATGCTTCAGCAATAATGAATGGCTTAGGTTTATTCAACACCATCACTTATACCTATACTGATGCCAACGGATGTGTCAATTCAAGTGCTGAAGATATTTTCTTATTTGATGCTACGGTAGGTATCAAAGATCTTAAAGAGTTAGGGATAGAAATTTTCCCAAACCCAACTTCAGGTATAATTAATTTTAAAGGTAATGCTATTGATCGTATCGAGGTAATTGATGTCAATGGAAAATCCCTGCAAATAGAAACTACTGCAACCAATACATTAGATATTTCTGATTTTCCAAGTGGTATTTATTTCTTGAAAATAAATGTAGAAGATCAGATCGTGACTGCTCGAATGATTAAAGAATAATATTGCTTAAGTACGAGAACCTACTTATTACAATAGGTCTAATAGAATCCCGAACTGATTTTTTTTAGGAAAAATACGGTTCGGGATTTTTTAGAAAAACGAAAAGAACGTCGCTGAAAATCCTTAAAAAGAGTAGGCATAAAT
>CAYGRM010000535.1:0-3719 GCA_964352225.1 uncultured Saprospiraceae bacterium
GTAAAAGTTCATTCAGGATTGAGTAACTCGAGAGAAAAAAATACTAAAATTGAAGAAGCGGCCAATGAAATTCAAAAGAAATTAGCAGAGATTGGCCTTAAATAAGTTTTACAATATTTCCTGCTAAAGTTCGAACGGTTGCCTCTAAATGAGGACGATTTCCTTTTTCTACGATTAAATTGACGCCTAGCTTTTTAAGTTGATTTTTAATTAATTCTGGGTTTGGATGAATAGCTTTGAAAGATAAAATTTCGCCTGCTTGGGGTAGTGTTTTTGATGGATGAATTGTTTCTCCCCAATTTAGAAAGAAAGGCATGATGCCATTTTCGTTTTCTAAAATGGGTTCCGTTAATTGCCATTTTAAAATATTCCCATTGGTTTGAGTTCGAGTTCCACTTTCAATTTTGCCTAACGGAATTTGGTTTTCGTTAGCTATTTTTTCCACCTCAAATAAATCAGAATTTGCTGCTGCCCAAGTCCATAATTGAGGCTGCGTTACCTGATCGGTTTTCATCCAAAGTGGTCTGGAAACATCAGGTTGAGTTGGGTCGGGTGCAATGACTTCGAAGTATATATTTTCCCCTAAAGCTAATAATGCGTTGTGCGTACCTCGCCCCTTGTGCTGTCCTCCGATGACTGGTCGAATGTTTAATAATTTTTCAATTGCATCCATTCCTGATTCAAGTGTTGGAGCAGCGAAGATGAGATGATCTATCTTTGGAAGCATAGTTTTCTTTTTTTAATAATAAAATCTAAAAGAGCTGTTAACCTATGTTGGGTAACAGCTCTAAATGTATTTTATAGAATTGATTTAATTCTTACTTTCTTCTTCTGTTTGAGGATTTTTTTCTTCAATGATCCCCAAAGATTTGGCTCGTTTCTCCCATTGTTGCCGAGCTAATTTTTGCATATCATCTGTTCCATCAAATTCATCTACGATTTCTAAACCGAGTAAAGTTTCGATCACATCTTCCAATGATGCAATCCCTGCCATCCCACCAAAATCTCCAACAACGAGGGCAATATGTTCTCTTTTTTCCATAAATCGATTGAATAAATCTGGAATAGGAAACTTATCATTTATGACAATTAGTTCACGTTTGATGGTACTCAAAGGTTCATTATCTTTATTTTCAATCAATGAAGCCAGTAGTTGATCTTTGAGAAAATAACCGGTAATATGATCTTTTGATCCTTCGAAAAGAGGGACTCTTGAGAAACGTAAATTTTTATTTTTTTCATAAAATTCTCGAATCGTAGTGCTTTCATCGGCAGCGACTACAACTGTTCGAGGGGTCATCACATCTTTTGCCAAGATTTTATTAAAGCCTAATAAATTACGAATGATTTTAGATTCACTCTGCTTGAGCTCTCCACCTTTTTCCGCAATGTCAGTCATAGCGGTGAAATCAGCTCGGCTAAGGATACTTTTACTCTTATCCTTTTTCAACATTTTGGTGATTAATTGACTAAACCAAACCAAGGGATATAAAAGTTTGATGATGATATTCAAAGACCGAACTGTAAATGGAGTTAATGCTCTCCAATTATTTGCTCCGATGGTTTTTGGGAAAATTTCTGAAAGGTATAAAATGGCAAGTGTCATAATTACCGCTACAACCGCCTCCATTCCTATTGAAGTAAATCCTAGATTTAATTGCCAAGTCGAATCTTGCCAATATACTGCTGCTTGCGCTCCCACTCCCATCGCCCCAACGGTATGGGCTACCGTATTCAACGTCAAAATCGCAGAAAGTGGTCGGTCAATATTCTCCTTGAATTCTTTTAATTTATTTCCTACAAATCCTCCTTCACTTAATTTTATTTCTGTGTATGCAGGCGTAATACTTAATAAAACTGCCTCCCACACCGAGCATAAAAAGGAAAAAACGATTGAAATACTTGCAAATACGAAAAGTAAAAACATATATAATTTTTGTGATTTATAACTTTAAGATTTTTGAAAACTTTTGCAAAAGTAACAAAAAAAAGCCTTTGCCAAATAATATCATAACAAAGACGCTAAATGTAACTTACATACGCTTTTCCTTCTCTTTAGGTTTTAATTTATTCTTAAAAGCTTGTTTGATGATCAATTTTCTTGGTGGAGAAGGTTGTTGATTTGTCCATATTTTCGGAAATACTTTATTGTAAAAAAATTATTTCCCTTTTCCTTGAAGGAGAACGAGACCTGTGTAGAAAAGAATCTTGAAGTCTAAGGCGAGCGACATATTTTCAATATAGAGAATATCGAATTTAAGTCTTTGTAACATTTCTTTTACGTTGGAAGCGTATCCATATTTGACTTGTCCCCATGAAGTGATCCCAGGCCGTACTTTAAGCAAGTGTCGATAATGCGGCGCTTCTTTCATAATCAAATCAATATAATGTTGTCTCTCAGGTCTTGGCCCAACCAGCGACATATCTCCAATGAGCACATTCCAAAATTGGGGAATTTCATCTAGTCGCCATTTTCTCATCACTTTGCCCCAAGGAGTAACTCGGTTGTCATGATCGTGAGAAAGTTGCGGCCCTTGAGACTCTGCATCGACTCGCATAGAGCGAAATTTATAAATAAAGAAAGGTTTTCCATTCAGTCCAATTCGTTCTTGCAAAAACATAATTGGCCCATTGGAAGAAAGTCGAACTCGAATCACTACATAAATAACTACTGGCAACAAAATAACCATCGTCACTAAACTCGCTGCGACATCGATAATTCTTTTGATAAAAAATTGCCAACGTGGCATCAAGTATTGTTTGATTTCTATCAGAACTGCTCCGTAAACATGGTTCATTTTTACCGTTCCGAGCATGATATCGTACATATCAGGAATAATCTTAACTAATATTTTTTCAGAAAATTCATAGAGGACATCTAGGATTTCTTTTACTCGATTATGTTCAGAAGTTTCGATGGCGATGATCACTTCTTCGATGTCACTATCAACCAGAACATTTCGAAGGTCTTTTATTTTCCCTAATTTAGGCAGGTGGGTGGAAAGTTCATTTTTACTTTTTCCATTACTATCAATAAAACCGATGAAGTTGTTTCCAAGACCTTTTTCTCTTGAGGTGATTTCATCATAGAGTTCGAGAGCGTTTTGATTGCCCCCGATAACTAAAGTTCGATAAGTGACTAAACCGCTTTTTAATTTGCGGCTTGCTCTCGTCAATAAGATCATACGGAGAAAAACAGTAAACCCAAAGTGTAAAAACAATAACGTAAAAAATGAATTATAATACGTTTTATAATCTCTGACAAAATCATCTAAAATCAAGGTGAAAAACAAAAACAAGACTCCAAAAAATGATAAGAAAAATGTTCTCGTAAATGTAGCCAAACGAGACATCCGATACACATCATTATATTGATCGAAGATAGAATAAAATAATACCCAACAGATGGGAATAATAATTATCCCTAACCAAAAATTTTCATCATGAAAAATTGTCGCATCAATTGCCGCACCCTCTACTTTTTTTCTATAAATATAAAAACACGCCCACGCTAGCATTGCCGTCAAAAAGTCGGCAAGCCCATAAAAAAACATGTCTAAGCGTCGCTGCTGCTTCATTTATATGAAAAAAAAGTTGTGTTTACCTTAATATGATTCATCTACAATATGATAAAAACATTCTACCCCCATAAAACAGAATCTATTAGACTTTATTCTAAATGAAGTTGTATGGGAGAACGTAAAACGTCTAACGTTCAA